>JAYTZB010000611.1:0-6281 GCA_043742085.1 Polyangiaceae bacterium | reverse complement strand
AACCCCAGCAGGGGCGTGGCCGCACGCGATGCGAGGAGCCACACGCTCCCGACCGGCAGGAGCAGGAGCCCGACGTCGATCGCGAGCTCGGGCACGCCGGCCGCGGCGGGTGATGATGCGACGAGGCCGAGGAGGCCGCCTTCGCGCATCCGTCGCGCGAGCCGAGTAAGCCCGAAGAGCGCGACGAGCCCGCACACCCCGAGGTGCACCACCGCGCAGAGCACGGCATCACGATGACCCGGTGATGACGTCCATCCGATCGCCGACGCGAGAACGTCGAGCGGAAGCAGGACCACCGCCGCGCGATACGCGAGAGGAAGCTCCGCGGCGAGCACGTGCCTCGCGGCCGGCGGCACGCTCGCCGCGAGCGCGAGACCGAGCGGCACGATCACCGCAACCGCCAGCATCAGCGCGAGGACGAGGACGCCTCCGCCGAGCTTCGACCACCACCCGAGCGTCCAGAGGATCCCGAACGCCGCGAGGATGCGCGGCGCGGCGATCCAGCGCCTGCGCGCAGTCGCGTGCGCGCCGTGCGCATGCGCCTGCGCGCTCAGTCGTCGCCGCGGCGCGGCGCTTTGCGGGCCGCCTTCTTGGCGCCCACCTTCTTCTTCGCGGTGAGGCGGCGGACCTTCGAGCCCTTCGTCGGCTTGGTGGGCTTGCGCGTCTTCGGGACGACGAGCGCCTTCGCGACGAGCTCCTTCAGCTTCTCGCGTGCGTCGGAGAGGTTCTTCGACTGGTCACGCGTCTTCTGGCTGGTGATGAGGATGCGGCCCTCACCGTCGAGCGAGTTCTTCGCGATGATCCGCAGCCGGGCCTTCACGAGGTCCGTCAGCGCGACCGAGTCGTCGAGATCGAACGTGAGCTCGATCTTGGAGGACACCTTGTTCACGTTCTGACCGCCGGGGCCGGAGGCGCGCACCGCCGTCCATTCGATATCGTGGCCGGGCAGCGAGACCTTGTCGTTGATGACCAGCGGCGTGCTCATGGCGACCACCGTCGTCGCATCATCCGAGCCGTTAGACAAGTGGTCATGGGCGATCCAACCCGCCTTCGCGCTACGATGTGGGGGTGCGAGTCACGCGTTCAAGCTTCGCCCTCGGTCTGGTCCTCGTGGTTCACGCGGTCGCTTCGTGGGGATGCAAGGAGTCTGCGTCCTCTACCGAACCTGCGGGCGGCACGCCGAGCAGCGCGGAAGTGCGCTGGCCCGATGCCGGTCCCGCAGAGCTGCTCGTCAGCGAGCGCGTGGTCGCCCTTCCGCCGGGTGAGCTCGCGGCCGCCGCCCGCCCGCAGGTGATGCAGGACGAGAAGCGCGAGCGCTTCGCGTTTCTTCGCGTCAACGGGGACGTGCGGCTCGTCTATCTCATCGCGGGCAACGCGTATCTCGGTCCCGTCGTGAAGGCCCCGCTCGACTTCCGCGCCGCGCCCGACCGCGAGCACGCGCTCGGCGTGCTGTACGAGATTGCCGCCGAGCGCCGCGCGCAGCTCGTTGCCGACGTCGGCAAGCAGCTCGGTCCGACCGGGGTGGCGCGGATGCTGCTCGACGGCGCGGGCGTCGAGGACCCGACGTGGGACGAAGCGTTCGCGAAGCTGCCCGAGGCAAGCGTGGCGGTGGTGAAGAGCGGCCTCGCTTCCGAGCTGGAGCCCGGAAAGCCGACGTCGGGCCTGAAGCGCGCCGTGAAGCTCTTGCCGCTCCGCGAGCCGGTGCGGGCGCGGCTCCTCGCGGCGCGCCTTCGCGAGCTGGCCGACACCATCAAGGAGCCACGCGCGTCGGCGGTGATGCTCCGCGCGCTCGTAGCGATCGACAAGCAAGAAGGCGCGACGGTGGGCTGCGAGGTCCTCGGCAAGAAGCCGCTCGACGTCGCGAACGCGAAGGGCACGCCCGCGGAGATCGATACGCCAGGCCGCGAGCTGCTCGTGGAGGCCGGGCTACTGGCCATCGCGAATGCCGGCGCCGAGTGCCCGCAGGTCGCCGTGCAGATGGGCGAGGACGTCTGCGTGCCTTCGTTCCGCTGCAACGATGCGGGGCCGCTCACCGGTCGCGAGCCGACCAGGCAAGACGAGCCGCTGTGCACGCAAGAGCAGCTCGCTGACGCCATCGCCAAGGACCTCGCGCGCGCGCCAGCCGATGTCCTCGCGGGGACCGGCGGGCCGCGCCCGCAGCTGTTCGCGTTCGCCACGCTCGCGAAGACCGGGAAGGTGCCGGAGTCGATCACGCGGGCGCATGCGCGCCGTCGCTATGCGCTGGCGCAGCCGAAGGATCCCGTATGCGACAACACCGTGCCGCCGGGGACGCCCTGCCATTGCGAGGAGGCGATCCTCCGCGATCAGGCCTGCCGCAATCCCGTGAGCAAGGTGGTCAGCGTCGGCGTGTGCAAGTTCGAGATCGACGACAAGACGAAGAAGATCTCGAACGTGGTCGCGACGCCTCCGCCGTGATCACTCGGGCAGCGGGCCACCTCGTGCGCGGTCCTTCTTGGCCTCGAGCGCCTCGAGGGTCTTCGGCCAGTCGCCGCGCATGAGACGCGAGAGCGATCGATCGGCGAGCAGCTTGCCCTCGGTCTGGCACGCGGGGCAGTAGTTCATCTCGTTGTCTGCGTAGCGGATGCGCTGCACGCGTCCCCCGCAGCGCGGGCAGGGCTTGCCGTATTTCCCGTGCACCGCCATCTCGGGCTGGAACGCGGTGACCTGCTCGGGGAACTCGCCCGAGCGCGCGCGCAGGCGGTCCGTCCACGTCACCAGCACCTCGCGGATGGAGGCGTGGAGGCTCCGGATCTCCTCGTCGGTGAGGCGCGACGTGAGCTTCACCGGCGACATGCGTGCATGATGCAAGATCTCGTCGGAGTAGGCGTTGCCGATGCCGCTGAAGAGATGCGGATCGGTGAGCGCGCGCTTCAGCGTGTGGTTCTCGGACCGAAGGCGCTCGGCAAACTCCTCGGTGCTCGCCTCGAGGACCTCGAGCCCGTCCGGCGCGAGCGCGAGAAGCGCAGTCTCGCCGCGCACGAGATGCAGGCTCGCCCGCTTCTTGCTGCTGGCCTCGGTGAAGATCAGCGTCCCGGCGTCCTTCTCGGCAGCGCTCGCGACCGTCGCCGGTCCGAAGTCGAACGCGGCGAGGCCGATCCGGCCCGGGACGCCGGTGCCATGCGGCTTCCAGCGGAAGCGACCGGCGACCATGAGGTGGATGACGAGGTGGAGCTCGTCCTCTGCCTTGGCCTTGGGCTTGGGCTTCGCCGCGGCCGCATCCGGCGCGAACGTGAGCACGATGCGCTTGCCCAGGCGCGAGACCCGTCGCACGACGAGCCCGAAGACCGTGGCGATGGGCGGGTCCGCGGTGCGCAGCAAGAAAGGGCTGGCGAGACGGATGCGCTCGAGCGGATGGCCGACCGTCCGCCGCGCGACGTGCTCGATGTAGACCGTGACGTCCGGCAGCTCCGGCATGCGACGAACGAGTCTAGCACCCGCGCGCGCGGATCAGCGACGGGCGCGGCGCCGCAAGAACGCGACCGCGACGATGGCGCCCACCGCGGCGAGGACCCAGCTGCCGAACGCGGTCCGGCGCTTGGGCGCGCTCACGCACGCATCGCGCGCGCCGGTGCCGGCGCTGGTCTCGTCGTCGTAACCAGCTGCATAGTGCACGTTGCTGAGCGGCGTCTGATCGGGGGCCGCCTGGAGCTTGAGGTCTCCGGCGCCGAGCGCGTTCGCCGGGAGGTTGGCCCGGAGACGCGTGACCCAGACATCGGCGGGGTGGAGGCCGCGCAGCGCGACGTCGATGTCGTCGAGGTAGAGGCACTCCGCGGACGAGGACCCGCCGCTGCCGGTGCGGGACGGATCGGTACCGGGATCGCTGCCGCCTTCGTTCGAGGCGCCTGCGTCGTCGTCACCGGCATCCGCGCCCGCGTCGAGCTCGGTGGTGCCCGCGTCGCCCGCGTCGAGCTCGGTGGTGCCCGCGTCGCCCGCGTCGCCCGCGTCGCCCGCGTCGCCACCATCGGAGAGAGCGCTCGCGTCGCCGCTGCTTGCGTCAGGCGTGTCGACCCCGGCGTCGGCCGCGTTGCGGCACGGCGACGTGAAGGGCGATTGCCCCGACGGCGGCGTCGCCGAGCCCGAGCCCGTTGCGCTGCCGGTGCTCGTCGGCGGGACGTACCGCGAGCGGCACTGGCTGTAGTAGGTGTCCGCGAGACCCGGCGCCGCGCCGTTCCCGGTCGGGACGTAGCTCGGTGCGCGTGAGCCGCCGTAGCGCGGATCGTACGCCGTGAAGAGCTCCGGCCTGTCGGCGTACTCCGTCACCCAGGTCCGGCCGTCCTGCGCCGCCATCAACGACTCGACGAGCGGCTGGTAGTTCGATTTGCGCTGCGTGCGGCTCCACGTCACCTGCGCGTCGTCGATGACCGCGTGCGGGAAGTTCTGCGGCTGGAAGCGGCCCTCGGAGATGACGTAGAGCGTGATGCCGACGCGCGCGCCGACGCCGGCCGCCACCATGCGCAGCGGCAACGTCGGATCGGCGCCCTGCGTGACGATGCGAACGGGCTGCATCGAGCGCTCGCCGCAATCGGGGCGCAGGCGCAGCGCGATGAAGTCGAACGACTCGGCAACGTACGCGTCGATGGTCGGCTCGATGGTCGTCGGGATGTCGTACGCATGGCTCTTCAGCCACTTGCGGAGCGCGCTGGGATCCGTGGCCCGCAGCGTGACCGTCTCGTACGGGCCGACCACCGCCTGCGAGAGGATCTGCACCTGCCCCGGGCCCGGCGTGCTGTCGGCACCGGACGCCGCGGTGGTCTGGGATCCGCAGCCGGCGAGCCCGCATCCGTAGCCGCCGCCGTAGGTCGGTGGCGCGATCACGGTGGGCTGGGTGCTCGCATCGAGCGCGGCGAAGAACGCGTCGTTCGAGAGCTCCAGCTTCGCTCCGGCGCGCACCGGAAGCACCCATGCGAACTCGGCGGGGTTACCGCTGTAGCTGATCTGATCCCAGAGCACGGTCTGCGTCTGCGAGATGGAGAGCGCCATCCGGTGGTCGGTGACGACAGAGCGCTCGGTCTGCTGCACGAAGCAACCACCGCACGCCTCCGCGCGGCCGGGATCGACGAGCGCCACGCCGGCCACCAGGGACGACCATGCAAGGCCACGAAGCAAAGACGACTTCATCGAGTGGCTCACTTCGCAACGTGCGTGCCGTGCGTGGCACAGTCGTCGGATCGCGATTTCGCCCCGTGAAACACGCGTTTTGATCGACGCAGCGCCGCGCGGCGGTCGGACATTCGCCGGGTAGCGCGCGACACGTTCGCCATACCCGGCCTTCTGCGGCGCTCGCGATGCACTATTCTCCTCGGCCGTGAGCGACGACACCTTCACCGTCCGCCCGATGACCGCCGCCGATCTGCCTGCCGCAGCGCGCCTCGCCGGCAAGCTCGTACGCATGCACTACGAGCTCGATCCTCTGCGCTACCTGCACCTCCCCGACCCCGAGGCCGGGTATGCGCGCTACTTCGCCGGCGAGCTGAAGAGCGATCGCGTGGCGCTGCTCGTCGCGGAGCGCACGTCCGACGAGGCCATCGTCGGCTATGCCTACGGGCGCATCGAGCCTCGCAGCTACAACGAGCTGCTCGACACGTGCGGCAAGCTGCACGACGTGCTCGTCGACGAGAGCGCGCGCGGTCACGGCCTCGGCGAGCAGCTCGTCAGGGAGGTGGTGCGCCGGCTCACCGAGCGCGGCGCGCCCCGCGTGATCCTCCTCACCGCCGTGCAGAACGAGGCGGCGCAGCACCTCTTCGAGAAGCTCGGGTTTCGCACGACGATGCTGGAGATGACGCGCGAGGCGGAGCCGAAGCCCTGAATCAGGCGGAACCGGAGCTGTAAGGGAGCCCGCGGGCCGGCGTTGATGCCGTCGACCCCATGATGCTGACCCGCTCCCGCCTGCTTCGTTCTCTTCCCGTCGTCCTCACGCTCCTCGCTGCGCAGACCGGCTGCGGCGCGGGCGGACCGCCGCCGCGCGCCCCGGAGGCAATGTCGGCAAAGTCCGGCGGCGCCGCTCCGGCGATGGAGGCGGCGGGCTCGACGTCTCCGGCACCGCCTCCGACATCGACGCCTGCCAAGGCCGCCGACACGCGCTCGGCGAAGAACGCCGGCCCGACCACGCGCGCGCCCGTCATCATCTACCAGGGCGACCTCCACATGATGGCGGACGAGGACTCGATCCCGAAGACCATCGACAAGGTCATCGACGTCGCAGAGAGCCTCGGTGGTCACATCGCCGGTCGCAAGGACCAGAGCGTCCAGATCAAGGTGCC
>JAYTZB010000610.1:0-4048 GCA_043742085.1 Polyangiaceae bacterium | reverse complement strand
ACCCCGTTTCTTCCGTGTTTTCTGGGGACTTCGACGCGGACGTCACGCTTACGAAACTTCACGTTCGACGCAGTGAAGGGATCGCGGGGCCTGCGTGTCCAAGGGATAGGCTTCCACCATGCGCTCGCTTCCACTTCTCGGTGCGCTCTCCCTCGCGGCGGCCCTCGCCGTCGTTCCAGCGTGCGGCAGCTCGCCGGCCACGCTCGCTTCGCGGACCTCCGCGTCGGTCGCGCCGGTCGCGCCGCGCGCCGCCACCAAGCAGGCTTCGTTCGGCGCCGACGCCATCGACGGCGCGCTTCGCGAGGCCTGGCAGAAACAAGGCCTCGCGCCGGCGCCGCGCGTCGACGACGCCACGTTCTTGCGGCGCGCGACCATCGACATCATCGGCACCATCCCGCAGCCCGAGGCCACGACGGCGTTCGTGGCGAGCACCGCGCCCGACAAGCGCGCGAAGGTCGTCGAGGCGCTCCTCGCGTCTCCCGACTACGCCGAGCACTGGATGAACTACTGGGACGACGTCCTCATGGGTCGCGCGACCAAGGGGCCCGTCGTCGATCGCATGGCGTTCCGTTACTGGCTGCGCGCGCGCTTCGAGGCCAACGCACCCTGGGATCGCATGGTGCGTGATCTCGTCTCCGCCACCGGTCAGAACAGCATCGGCGGCGCGCGCGTCCGCATCCCGCAGGCGGCCAGCGTGACCAGCGTGCCGCTCGGCACCACCGTGCCCAAGGGCGACGAGGACGCCGCCGATCTCGACAAGATCAACGGCGCGGTCAACTGGACGCTGCGCTTCGAGGGCATGCCGCAGGACCTCGCCGGCAACGCCTCGCGCATCTTCCTCGGCGTGCAGATCCAGTGCGCCCAGTGCCACGATCACAAGACCGAGAAGTGGAAGCAGGACGACTTCCGTCGCTTCGCCTCGGCGTTCCTGCACCATCGCGTCGATCCCATCGATCGCGGAAAGCCGATGGGCAACATGAAGCGCGTCGAGGTGGTCGACCTCGGCAAGGTCGGGCAGCGCTTCGCCAAGAACGCCGACCTCGGGCCGATCGCGGCGACGAAGGCGACGGCGCTCGACGGCACCGATCTCGAGAAGGGTGAGGGCACGCGCAAGGCGCTCGCGACCTGGATGACGGCGCGCGACAACCCGTGGTTCGCCAAGGCGTTCGTCAACCGCATGTGGGGACACTTCCTCGGTCGCGGCTTCTACGATCCCGTCGACGACATGCGCGCGGTCAACACGCCGACCATGCCCGAGCTCCTCGACAAGATGGCCGCGGACTGGGTGGCGCACGACTACGACATCCCGTATCTCGTGCGAACCATCTGCGCGACCGAGGCCTATCAGCTCGAGGCGAGCGCGACGGCCAAGTCCGATCCCGAGAACACCTACTGGACGCGCTTCCACCTCGTGCCGCTCGGTCCAGAGGAGCTGCTCAACGGTCTCCTCCGGGCGACCGATCTCGAGAGCGCCGCGAAGAAGGCCGGCATCCAGAACATGGATGCGCTCCGGCTCCAGCTCGTGCAGCAGTATGCCTTCCTCTTCGACGTCGACGAGACCGACGACACGCCCGACTACTCCGGAACGGTCACGCAGGCGCTGTCGCTCCTCAACGGCCAGCTCGTGGGACAGGGCGCGCGCGCCATTCCTGGCTCGGCGCTCGACGACGTGCTCGCGAAGCCGGGCGACGATGGCGCCAAGATCGACGCGCTCGTGCTGCGCGTGCTCTCGCGCAAGCCCACCGACGCCGAGCGGACCAGGTGGGTCAATTACGTGCAGATTGCAGGCAAAACGCCGCGCGCCACCATTCCTCCGCCGAAGCGTGGCGGTCCCGGCGGCGGTCCGCTGGGGCGCCTCGGCAACCGCGTTCCGCCCGTCGATGCGCGTCGCGCAGCGTACGAGGACGTCATGTGGGCGCTCCTGAACTCGAGCGAGTTCGTCTTCAACCACTGAGGCCAGAGGCACATCATGCTCACTCGAAGAAATTTGCTGCGTGCGGGAGTGACGTCGGGCCTCGGCCTCGTCGTGTCGAGCTGGCTGGAGCGCGCTGCGCTTGCCGATACCGCGCCGTCCGCGACGCCGCGGGCCGGAAGAGCGAAGAGCGTCATCCTGCTCTACATGAACGGCGGGCCCAGCCACATCGACACGTGGGATCCGAAGACCGGCAAGGTCGCGGGCCCCGCGAAGTCGATCAAGACGAACGTGCCCGGCATCATGATCAGCGAGCACATGCCGCGGCTCGCGAGCATGACCAACAAGCTGGCGATCGTGCGCGGCATGACCAGCAAGGAGGGCAATCACCAGCGTGCGCAGTACCTCCTGCGCACCGGCTATTCGCCGAACCCGACCGTCGCGCATCCGTCGCTCGCGGCCTGGGTGGCGAAGCGCTTCGGTGAGCCCGCCACCGGCTTGCCGGGCAGCGTGAGCATCGGAGGTCCCAGCATCGGGGCCGGGTTCTTCGGCGTGCAGTACGGGCCGTTCGTCGTGCAGGCGCCGGGACAGCTCCCGCAGAACGTCGGCTATGGTCCGGGCGTCGACGACGCGCGATTCGAAGCGCGCAAGGGTCTCCTCGACGGCCTCGACTCCCGCTTTGCGACGCAGACGGGCGACGCGAAGATCGACGGGCGCCGCCAGCTCTACGCCAAGGCCGATCGCCTCATGCATGCGAGCGCGCTCAAGGCCTTCGACGCGTCCGAGGAGACGGAGGCAGTGCGCGCTTCCTACGGCGACACGCCGTTCGGTCGCGGGTGCCTCACGGCGGCGCGCCTGGTGGGGTCGGGCGTGCGCTTCGTCGAGGCCACGCTCGACGGTTGGGACACGCACACCGATGTGTTCGATCGCACGAAGACTCTGATGGGCACGCTCGACCCGGCGATGAGCGCGTTGCTCGACGATCTCCAGCGCCGTGGTCTCGCCGACAGCACGCTCGTGGTGTGGATGGGTGACTTCGGGCGCACGCCCAGCATCAACGGCAACGGCGGTCGCGATCACTTCCCGAATGCGTGGAGCGCGGTGCTCGCGGGCGCGGGCATCCGCGGCGGCGTCGTGCACGGCGAGACCGATGCCGACGGCGCGAAGGTGGTGAAGGACGCCGTCACCGTGCCGAATCTCCTCGCCACGGTCGCCACGACGCTCGGCATGGATCCCGCCGACATGGTGCAGTCCCCCGCGGGTCGGCCCATCGCGCTGACCGACGGCGGCATGCCCGTGAAGGCGATCCTCGTCTGAGCCTCGCTCGCTCTTCTTTGAGCTAAGGCGGCGGGACGGCGCGTCCGAGGGCCTTCAGCACCTCGTCGGGGAGGTCGGACTGGAGCGCGTCGGCGCCGGCGCCGATGAAGTCGAGGTACGCCTTGCGGTCGGCGCCGTGTCCGACGCCGAGGTCGGCGACGAACACGTCGGTGAGCACGCGGAGGCCGGCGCCGTGGACCTGGCTCACGCCCATGGGGAAGATCTTCGACGAGACCTCGACGAAGACCGGCGGATGGCTCGCGTACTTCGCGAGGATCGGCGCGAGGTCCGCGATGGTCTGGATGCGGGGCTGGATGAGGAGACGGGGCTCGGCGGCGAGCGCGCGATCGATCTTCGCGAGGTCGTCAGTGTCGAATACTGCCCAATCGAGAGCGTCGGCCTTGTGGATGGCGTCGACCATCGCCTCGACCTGATCCGACTTGTTGCCGTCGACGAGGACGAGCGCCCGACCGCGACACGTCGTGAGCAGCTCCTCGAGCGTGGGGATGCGCTCGCAGGAGAAGTCGCCGGGGAAGCGGTCGCTCTTCACGTGCAGCTTACGTAGGTCCGCGAACGTCATGCTCGCGACGGCGCCGGTGCCGTCGGTGGTGCGGTCGACGGTGGTGTCGTGCACGTTGACGATCACGCCGTCCGCGGTGGGACGCGGATCGGTCTCCACGATGTCGACGCCGAGCGCGATGCCTGCGCGGTAGGCGGCGAGCGTGTCCTCGGGCGCGATTCGCCCGAGATCGCCGCCCGCACCACGATGTGCGGAGACGAATTTCCCGGCGCATTTCGGATCGCGAAGGCACTCGGGGG
>JAYTZB010000609.1:0-1691 GCA_043742085.1 Polyangiaceae bacterium | reverse complement strand
TGCTCGTCGCGCGCGCCGATCGCGCCACGGACGTCGCGGTGAAGCGACTTGCGCTCGCCCTCGAGGAGGAGGTCGCGCGCGCGCGTCGCGATCCGAAGGCGACCCGCGACGAGGCCTACGCAGAGCTGACGCGTCGCATCGGGAACGCGGGAAAACGCGCCGATTTCGACGCGGCGTGGGCGTTCATCGACTTCACGACCGATCCCGTGCGCTCGAGCGTCGAGGAGCTAGGCCGCCGGGCGAAGCGCCTCGAGATCATCCCCGCGTCCACGAGCATCGACGGCCTCTTCCCCTGAGAGCTACGCTGCGCTCCGGACGGGGGAGAGGGCGGGGATGGCGGGGAATCACACGCAGCCGGTGGCACAGAAGGGCGCACTGCTCGGCGGCAAGCTGCGTCTGGAGCGTGTGATCGGCGAAGGCGCGATGGGGATCGTCTACGAGGCGAGCGACACCTTGCTCGGCCGCAAGGTCGCGGTGAAGGTGATTCTCCCTCAGCTCCTCGCCGACGACCGCCAGCGGCGGCGCTTCGAGCGCGAGGCCCGCGCCGCAGCCGCCATCACGAGCGAGCACGCCGTTCGCATCCTCGACGTCAACGCCGAGAACGAAGAGCCGTACCTGGTCATGGAGTATCTCGAGGGTCGCACGCTCGAGTCGATCGTGCTGAAGGATGGGCGCGTGCCGGCGGCCGCCGCCGTCGACTGGATCCTCCAGGCGCTCCTTGCGCTCGCCGAGGCGCACGGGCTCGGCCTCGTGCATCGCGACGTGAAGCCGGCGAACCTGTTCCTCGCCAACCGCGCGGGACGCGAGCCCATCGTGAAGGTCCTCGATTTCGGCGTCGTGAAGGACCTCGATCCCACGGTCACGCGCATCACGAAGACGGGAGCGTCGATGGGCTCGCCCGCGTACATGGCCCCGGAGCAGGTGCGCGCGCTCCCCGACATCGACGCGCGGTGCGACGTCTGGTCGATCGGCGTGACGCTCTACGAGCTCCTGACCGGCACGCTGCCTTTCGACGGCCGGGCGCTTCCGGACGTGCTCGAGGCGATCATCCAGCGCGAGCCGCAGCCGCTGCGCGAACGACGCGCCGACATTCCGCAGGCGCTCGTGCCGGTCGTGATGCGCTGCCTCGCGAAGGATCGCCGCCAGCGTTACGACTCCGCGGCGCAGGTCGCGAGCGCCCTCGAAGCAGCGATGGCCGGACCGGGAGCGACGGTCCGCCTCGAGCCGCGTCGCCGCGCGAGCGAGCGGCCCGGAGCCGCGACCGGCCTGGCAGGCGGCCCGCTGACGGTCCCGCTGGAGACTTCTCCCACCGCGTCGAGCGCCACCGCCATCGCGCCGACGCTCGACGCGCTCGACGCGCTCGACGCGCCGGACGCGCTCGCGCCAACGGTGGGCTTCACGCCGGTGGCCATGCGCGTGCCGACGGCGCCGCTCGCGCGTATCGCACCGGCAACGCGCGGGCCTTCGTCGACGCCACGACGGCGCCGCCCGCAGTCGCACGCGCTCGTCTTCGTCGCCGCGCTGCTGGCCGTGCTGGTCCTCGGCGCGCTCGCAATCGTGGCGCTGCTCGTGCTGCTCCCGCGTGCGTGACGTCGCGCGGTTGGCGAGCGGCTCTACGAGCGGCGCGCGAGCGGCGCCGAAGCGAGCCACGCGTCGATGTCCACGAGCGCGCGCTCCGACATGAACTGATA
>JAYTZB010000608.1:0-3218 GCA_043742085.1 Polyangiaceae bacterium | reverse complement strand
CGTCGTCGTTCGACGCTGCATCCCGAAGCCGTGAGCGGAAGCTCGATCGATCAGAGCGTCGAGCAGAGGCCGCCGCAGTCCGCGCCGCCATGGGCCGGGTCGCAGCTGTCGCTCGGGTCGTCGATGCACGTCTGGTTGACGTCGTGGCACTGGATGCCGGCGAAGCCGCCGCAGTGCTGGACGCACTTGCCGCCGGTGTCGGGGTTGAGGCCCGGGCCGATGTGCTTGCAGTCGTAGCCGCCGGGGCACTGGTGCTGGAACGCGGGAGCGATGAAGCCGCCGCACTTGATGTCGGCGGGCTTCACCATCTCGCACTTGTGCGTGCTGCCGTTGCACTCCGCCTGCGCGTAGTCGGGCATCATCACGAACTGCGGGCAGATCTGCGGCGCCGAGCAGTGCAAGCTCGCCTTGTAGGCGGCCTCCTTGCCGGCGAGGATCGCGGTCGGGCCGTAGTTCGTGCAGCACGCCTTGTCGACCTGCACGCAATCCGAGTCGGTGGTGCAGCCGCTGACGAAGTCGACCGGTCCGCCCTTGAGCGAGACCGTGAACGTCATCGGGGCCTTCCAGTAGTCACGCACCACGATGTAGTGCGTGGCGCTGGCATTGGCGGGGAGCTTCACCTTCACGAGCGAATTGGTGTCGCTCGCCGATGCGTCGTCGTTCTTCGCGATGGTGTGCCAGTCGTTGTCGAGGATCCAGGTGACGGGGTCGCCGTTCGACGACGTGACCGAGACCTCGATCTGGTCGCCCGCGTTACCGGCAAACTTGAATGCGCGATAGAGCGGCGTCTTCGCGTACGCGGTCGACGCGCTGGTCTCACCGAACGAGAGCGAGCCGGCGATCTTGATGTTGGAGAGGCCGAAGGCGCTCGAGGCCTCGTCGGTGGCTTCGACCTTCTCGCCGTCCGCGCCCGCGGCCGTCGCCGGGTCAGCAGAGGAACAGGCGGTCACCGCGACGGGCGCGGTCAGGAGCGCGAGAAGCGAAGCAACGGAGGCGACAGAGAAGATCTTGGAAGCCATGATGCGCCCCCTTTAGCAAACTCCCATGTAGGTGCAAGGCGTATCAGGTAGGAATGTGCATGTGCCCGCATGCAATTTCGCTCCGAATCGGCACGGGGCCTCGCTCGTCTGACGGAGGGCGGCGGTCGCGACCTCCGCGCATCTCTTAGCGATTCGGCTATCGTTCCTCCCTCAAACGAGGTCCTCCCCATGAAGCTTGGCTTTCCCGTCGTTCTCGCCCCGCTGCCCCTCCTTCTCGCGCTGACCACGGCCGGCTGCGGAAAAGAAGTGGTCCGAGGTGCCGACGACCCGAGCATCGACGCGAAGGCGCTCTCGACCGGGCTCGACAAGGACGACATCCAGCGCGCGCTCCACGAGACGCTCAACAACCTCCGCGCGGCGCCCGTCATGAACGAGTGGCGCTCCACCAACCCGCCGCCCAACGTCGCCATCTTCCCGTTCCAGAACAGCACGAGCGAGCACATCGATTCGATGCTCGACGCGCTCCTCGGTGAGGCGGAGACCTGGCTGGTCGAGTCCGGCACGGTCCAGGTCATCTCGCGCGAGCGTCAGACGCAGATGATCCGCGAGGTCGAAGGTCAGCAGAACCCGGTCTTCAACCCCGCTCACGCCGCGCAGTACGGCAAGCAGCTCGGCGCGAAGTACTTCATCACCGGCAAGGTCAGCGGCAACGACGAGCGCAGCGAGAGCATGCGCCGCGTGCAGTACTTCCTCTTCTTGCAGGTGATCGACATCGAGACGTCGGCCATCCGGTGGCAGCGCAAGACCTACATCACCAAAGCGATCAAGTAGCTCCCGTGGTGGCAGCAAAGCGTTTGCTGGCTCGCATGCGCGCCGCTGCGCCCGTCGTCGCGCTCGTCGCGATGCCGTGGCTCACCGGCTGCGGCGGTCACTCGGCGCGTACGCTCGAGATGCGCACCGCCCTCGACGCGGGCAACGCGAAGGGCGCCATCCACGCGCTCGACGAGGAGCTCGACGTCAAGGACGCGAAGGATCTGCCGGCCGACATCAAGGGTGACAACGCCATCCTCGTGCTCGACCGCGCGAGCATCCAGCAAGGCGCCGGCGAGTTCCCGCTCTCGAAGCGCGACTTCGAGGCCGCCGACAAGTCGATCGACATGCTCGATCTCGCGAGAAATGCCGCCGATTCCATCGGCGAATACGTGTTCAGCGGCTCGGTCGGGCGCTACCAGGCGCCGCCCTACGAGAAGCTGATGATCAACACGCTCAACATGTTGAACTACCTGGAGACCAAGGACCTGAACGGCGCGCGCATCGAGGCGCGACGCCTGTCGGTCATCCAGAAGTACTACCGCGACAGCCTCGATCAGAAGAACAATCCGGTCCTCGGGCTCGGCAGCATGCTGGCCGGCTTCACCTACGAGAAGAGCGGCGAGATCGACGAGGCGCTCCGCTACTACGACGAGTCGCTCGCGTTCACCGGGTTCGGCACACTCGGCGAGAGCGTGCGCCGTATCGCGCCACAAGGCTCGTTCCGCAGCCCGCGCATCAAGTCGCTCCTCAGCGAGGGCGAGAAGGAGTCGCCCGGCGCCGCCGCCGCGAACGACGACACCGGCGAGGTGCTCTTCGTCGTCGGCTACGGACGCGTCGCGCACAAGATCCCGAACCGCATTCCGATCGGGCTCGCGCTCACGTACTTCGCGAGCTCCATCCAGCCGAACGATGCCGCTGCCGCGAACAAGCTCGCCGCGCAGGGCCTCGTGACGTGGATCAACTTCCCGTCGCTCGCGCCGGGCCGCGGAAAATGGGACATCCCGGCGTGCAAGCTGGACGGGCAGTTCGTGCAGCTCGAGGAGGCGGTCGACGTCGACCACGAGGTCCGCACCGAGTGGAAGAAGATCGAGGGCAAGATCATCGTCAGCGCGATCACGCGCCTGATCGCCCGCGCCGCCCTCGGTCAGGGCATCCAGACCGCGGCCGGACGCGACAACATCATCGGCATCCTCGCGTCGCTCGGGACGCAGGCGACGCTCACCGCGCTCGACACGCCGGACACGCGGAGCTGGGAGACGTTGCCCGCGCGCGTCGCCGTGGCCCGCGTTCGCCTGCCGCCGGGGCGCCACTCTGTCGTCATCGACGCGCGCGGTTGGAAGCGCACGCAAGAGGTCGTCGTGGAGAAGAACAGCTGGCAGGTCGTCTCGCTGATGGCGCTCCGCTGAGCGCGGCAAGGTGGCAAGG
>JAYTZB010000607.1:0-10276 GCA_043742085.1 Polyangiaceae bacterium | reverse complement strand
AAGCGCCTGCTCGAGCTCTACACGGACCTCGATACGAAGCCGCCGTTCATGCGCTTCGTGAAGAACGAGGGCGACCGCTGCGGAGGCCTCGACGTGTCGGTGCCGGGCTCGTATCCGTGCGCCATCTACGCGTCGCGTCCCGAGGACTGCCGCATCGTGGAGCCCGGATCTCCCGCATGCCTCGAGGCGCGCGAGCTCGGACACCTCGGAAAAAGCCTGGGATTTCAGTGCCGCCGGCCGTCGGGCGGGGGCGGGGAGGGGGCGGCAGATGGTTAGGGACCCGAACGAAAAATATGGTTCGGGTGCCTAACCATCTCCACCACCCCCGGCCGCCCCCCGGGTCCGGCGGCGCAATTGTTCGATGCACACTGCACCGATGGCTGCCTCGAGAGGCGCTGCCGCGGCGATGAGCTCGTCGCCGTGCGGCGGATCGACCCGCACCACGCGCGGGCGCTGATCGGGCGCCATCGCCTCGACCGTGATGAGCACGCGCTGCGCCGCCAGATCGACCGAGACCGAGCGGAGCGTCACGCCCGGCTCACGCGCGTCGAGCCATTCTCGGAACGGCGTCGCCAGCAGGAGCAGCGGTCGCGCCTCCTCGCCGCGGACGTCCACGCCCGGTCCCGCGAACGGGCAGCCGGCCTCGTCGCGGGCCGGCACGGCGCGGACGTGGTCCTCGCGGAGGCGCAGCTTGTACGACGCGAGCGGGAGACCCTTCACGCCTTGGCGGCGTGCGGTTTCTTGGCGCCTGGCGCGGTGCCGTAGATGGCGGTCTCGAGCTTGCCCGAGACGTCCCACTCGACGAGCTCGTTGTAGCCGCCGACCGGCGTGGTCGCGACGAAGACGATCGGGAGCTCGTCCTCGTTGCACTTCGCCTCACGCATCACGAAGGCCTTCGTGGCGGTGTCGACCTCGAGCGCGCTGAACGCGATGTTGCGCGCCTCGAGCGCGTCCTTGATCCGACCGAAGAGGCGCACGTTGCGGTCCTTCTCGAAGTACACGATGACCGGCGCAGCCTCGCGGGCGACCGGCGCGGCGACGACGCCGGCCTTGGCGTCCGCGCGCAGCTTCACGAGCCGCTCCGCACCGTCGCGACGGCGCTCGAGCTCCGCGGCCGAGCAGATCGGCTCGCCGAGGACCATGTTCACGCGACGCGCGAGGTCCTTGGGCAGCCGGACCGGCAAGAAGCGGTCGCCAACGGGCGTGGTGAGAGCGCGGTGGAGCGAGGTGCGGACGCGGTCGAGCATGGGCGCCGACCTTCGCGCACGGCCTCGCAGCCGTCAAGGCCTCCGCGCCCTCAGGGCATCGCGACGGTGAAGGTGTCGCGCGTGGTCCCAGCGTCATCGATGACCGTGGCGTGGATTCCCGTGGCGTCGATGACCACGTCCATCGCGTGGAAGAAGCCGCCCGAGACCTTGCGCATGCCGCACTCGGCGCGCGAGATGTTGGCGTTCATGTCGCCGATCAGGCCGCCGCCGCCACCGGTCGTCACGTAGGTGATGCCGTCGATCTCGAAGCGCTCGTACCCGTGGATGTGCGCCTGGATGACCAGCGGGACCTTGTATTGTGCAAGCGTCGAGGCGTAGGCCTTCCGGGCGCCGTCGTTCTCGGCATTGTCGCCGCAGGTCACGAGCGGGCGGTGCATCACCAGGATCGATGCGCGAAACCCCGGTTTTCCAGCCGCTTCAGCGAGGCCGGCGGTGAGCCACGTGCCCTGGGGCGTTCCCGGCTCGATGGGCTGCTCGGTGTCGAGGACGTGGAACCAGATGCCGCCGCTCTCGTAGCGGTACCACATGGCGTCGCCGCCGAAGTCGGGGTGGCCGAAGAAGCGCAGGCTGTAGTCGTCGAGCTCGTCGTCGGTCTCGTGCTCGTGGTTCCCGAGGGCGGGCTGCATGGCGCCGAGCGCGAGAAGCGGCTGCATGGCCGGGAACCAGCCTGCCCACGTCTCGAGGTGTGAGTCGTAGTACTGGATGTCGCCGCCGTGGACGACGAAGTCGGCGCCCATCGGCACCACCTTGGCGAGGAGCTTCGACGTCGCATCGCCGAGGAGCGGATTCGTGTCGCCGATGGCCAGGAAATGCACCTTGCCGCCGTCCGGCTGCGACGTGCAGAAGCGACCGGTGATGGCGCGATCGGCGGCGAGCTCGTAGCGGTAGCAGGAGCCCGGGGTGAGCCCCGTGATGGCTGCATCATGCATGTAGACCGTGCCGGGCACGTCGTCCGGCGACCGCTGCGGCCCGAGCGCCGCCGTGTGGCGCTGCTTCAGCACGAACGCCTTCGCGGTGGTGGCGACCGCAACGTCGGCGGCACCGGCCGCGGTGCCCTCGGGCCGGAAGACCAGGCCCGGCGTGGCATCGGCACGGCAGGCTTCCCAGCGCACGATGACGCTCGTGCGCGTCATGGCCAGCGAGAGCGGGCCCTTGGCGACGCCGCTGGCGGGGCAGGGCGGACCCGGGTTCTCGGAAGACGCGCCGTCGTCGTCCGGCGCCGTGCCGGCATCGGGCGCGTCGCCGAACGCGCCGGCCGACGAGCACGCCGCGAAGGGGAGCGCGATCGAGAGCAGCGCGAGCGAAGCGAGGACGGTGCGGGTCGTGGTCATCAGCGAGTCGCTCGCGCGCTCAGGCGGTCGCCTCGCCGAGGGCGAGCTTGTTCTTCGCCATCTTTGCGACCTTGGCGCGGCCGCCCTTCTTCACCACCTCCTCGAGGAGCTCCTCGCCGACGGGGTGATCGAGCTCCGTGAAGTGGAAGCCCACGTAGTAGAGGTGATCGAGATCGACGCCGCGGTCCTTGCGGAGCGCCTTGGCGACGTCGTAGTTGCTGCGAACGAGGAGGCCGAGCAGGCGCAAGGACTCGTCGCCTGCGCGCGATGCGGGGCGCGTGTCGAGGTTCGACTTCGACAGCTCGAGCGATGCGTACGCGTAGCGGTCGTCGTCCGACGCGCGGTCGCTCTTGCAGAGGATCTGGTAGACGGAGCGCGCGCGCTCCTCCTTGCCGCTGGCGCGCCGGAGCTTCTGCGCGAGCGCGCGCAGGCCCTCGGCGACGGCGTCGGCATCGGCGTCGCGGGCCACGTCGAGGAGCGCCTCCCAGCCGCGCTCGCCGCTGCCGAGGCGATCGAGCGCGGTCTCGAGGATCTGCTTCTTCGCGGCGTTGCCGATCTTCTTGGCGGTGGGGCGGAGGACGTTGCGGAGCACCCACGCCCGATCGGGGTTCTCCGTTTCGAGGAGCGCCTTCGCGAGCGCCGGAACGGCGTCCTCCTTGCCGCTCACGCCGGCGGCGGCGGCCTCGGCGTAACGGCGATCGGCGGTGGTGACGAGCACCTTGGTGAGCACCCGAGCGGCCTCGTGGCCGCCCATGCGACCGAGCAGCTCGATGACGAAGCGCGCGCGCTCGAAATCCGTGTGGAGTGCAAGCTTCTCGAGGCGCTTGGCGGTCTCCTCGGCGACCTGGAGGCTGCCGAGCGTGTGGAGGGCGGTCTGCGCGAGCGTGCGGTCTGCCGACTCCGCCGCCTTCACGAGCGCGTCGATGACCTTGGCGCTCGGCTTGTCGGTCTGGAGCGCGAAGCGGAAGGCGATGATCGCCTCCTGGCGAACGCTCGGGTGCTGCTTCTCGTCGTTGGCGTAGGCGAGGAGCGTGGGCACCGTCTTCTCGTCCTCGAGGTAGCCGAGGATCTTGATCGCGGCGGCGACGGCGCCGTGCGCGTTCTCCTTCTTCTTCTGCGTCTCGAGGAACTTCTCGGTCTCGGCGAGGTAGCTGCGCCGCTTGTGACCGTCGGCGTTCTTCACCTGCTGCCGAACCGCGAGAGCAGCGGCCTTCGCGGCGTCGCCGTCGCTCGACGCGAGGCCCTTGATGAGCGCGGTGAACGCGTCCTTGCCGCCGAGCTCGGCGAGCGCCGCATCGAGCGCGCGTCGCTCCTCGGGGTTGGCCGTCGCCATCTTCGCCTTGATGAGCGGCACCACCTCGTGCGCGGCCACGCTCGCGATGCAGCGCGTGGCGGCGCGGCGCACGTCGTCGGCGCCGGTCGAGAGCAGCGGGAAGATCGCGGGCAGCGCCTTCTTGGCGCCGACGCGAGCGAGCGCGTCGAGCGCATGCACCTGGAGCAGCGGAACGCCGCTCGCGAGGACCTCGCCGAGCCCCTCGACGACCCCCGGCCCCTTGGCCTTGAGCTCTCCCAGGACGATGGCGGCCGCGATCTGCTTCTCGATGGCCTCGCTCTTGAGGAGCTGGACGATCTTGACGACTTCGCTCATTTGCAGTCTTTTTCCCCCCGCGCGCGCCACGGATCAAGCGTCAGGGCCCGGGAACCGTCATTTTCTCGGGTTTCGAGCTACCATCGACACGTGGGCGGGTCGCGTCGCTTGGTGCTGGTGTTGCTGGCTCTTTCGGCCGGAATCGTGGCCTCGCAGTGCAAGGTCTACGACGAGTCGCTGCTCGCCCCGAGCACGCCCGTCGTCACGCCGAAGAGCGGCCTCGGCTTCTGGTCCGGCCCTGGCGATCGCGGGTGCTTCAGCGCGCGCATGCCGAGCGATGCCGACCGGCCTCCCAAGGCCGCCGACAAGGTGCTGCCGCCCATCTACCTCGCGGTCCAGTCGACGCGGCTCGGCTCGCTCGCCGAGGACGGGAGGCTCGACAACAACGCGTGGCAGGACATCGGCTTCGACATCGACGGCGTGTGCACCGGTGTCGACTCGTGCACCGGCGCCGACTCGCCGCCCTCCTGCAAGCCCACCGTCCCCCAGATCTCGATCGACGGGCACGACTGTCGCGACAACACCTTCGGACGTCTCGAGTACACCGCCGCGCTCGTCCCCGAGCTCTCCAAGAAGTACGGGCTGAGCGACGACGCGTTCAACTGCGCCCTCTGCGTCGGCGACTACAACTATCTCTTCAAGATCTCGGGCTACAACGGCGAGGCCAACGACGACAGCGTGCGCGTGGACCTCTATCCGTCGCCCGGTCTCGAGAAGCCCTTGCCCTGGGACTGCACCGACCCGTCGTGGAAGGACCATCCGTGCTTCACGCCGGATCAGCAGTTCCAGGTCACGCCCGACTCGATGAACGCGCCGCGGCCGGGCCCCGACCTCGCCGACGCGAAGGTCTTCGATGACGCGGCCTACGTGCGCGACGGTTACCTGGTCGTGAAGTTCCCGGACGACACGCTCGTGTGGTTCCCCGGCTACAAGGCGCTGGTCGTCGCGTATCCGATCCGCATGCAGAAGGGCGTCATGGCCGGCAAGCTCACGCACGATCCCGACGGCGTGTGGCGCATCAGCGACGGCACCATCGGCGGACGCGTGAAGGGCACCGACCTCGTGCTGGGCTTTCGCCAGCTCGGGCTCTGCGAAGCCGACATGAAGAGCTACTCGGTCATGGTCGACTTCGTGAACAAGAACCTCGATGTCCTCGCCGACGGCCGCAACGACTCCGAGGCCACGTGCGACGCGATGAGCGCCGGCCTCGCCTTCAAGGCGCAGCAGATCGTCGCCGGCAAGGTGGTCGCCGTCGACCCGCTGAAGGAGTGCGTGCTCCGCGGCACCGCGGTCGACGATGCCGGCGCCGACGCCGCGCCCATCAAGGACGCAGGCGGCGGCTAGCCTCTCTAGGTCCCGAAGCCTGGAATGGAACGACGCGCCACGATGCGCTCCACCGCCTGGGCGAGCATCTGCACCGAGAGCGGCTTCGGGAGCACGTCGCGGACGCCCATCGCGCCGAGCGCGGGTCGCAGCGCTTGCCACTCCCGGCTGACGACGAGGATGCTCGCGGCGTGACCGGCCGAGCTCTGGCGGAGCGCGTTGACGACGTCCACCATCGCGAGCTCGCTGCTCTCTTCGTCGACGAAGACGATGGCCGCAGGGTCACTGCGGAACGCGGCGACCAGCGCGCTCGCCGAAGCCACCTGCTCCACGACGGCGTTGCGCGATGCGCCACCGACGACGCGCTTCGTGACCTTGGTGAGCTGGCGCGCGAGCGCCTCGTCGCGCGCGAGGACCAGCACGCGCTCGACCGGTAGGTTCGCGCTCCGGATGCTCGACGCAGGCGCGAGCGTGTCGCGCTTCTGCTGTGCGGTGCGCTTCTCGAGCGCGGCGGCGAGCTCGTCGACGAAGGCGCTCGCGCTGTCGTGCCGGTCCTCGGGGACCTTTGCGAGCGCGCGCGCGAACGCCGCGTCGAGGATCGCGAGATCGGGTCGGTGCTTCGAGAGCGGGGGCGGGGGGCTCTTGAGATGCCCTTTCAAGATCGTGAACACGTCGTCGCCTTCGAACACGGCGTGCCCCGTGAAGAGCTCGTAGGCGCTGCACGCGAGCGCGTAGATGTCGGCGCGGAAGGTGACCTTGGTGCCGTCGGGGTCGGTGGCCTGCTCGGGCGCCATGTACATGGGCGTGCCGGCGGTGATCGAGAACCGCGGGTTCGAGGTGCTGCGGCGCCGCGCCAGCCCGAAGTCGATCAGGACGGGGCGTCCCGTTGCCGACTCGATGACGATGTTGCTCGGCTTCACGTCGCGATGGACGAGCTTGAGGGCGTGGACCGCGTCGAGCCCTCCGGCGATCGCGCGCAGGATCTCGACTCCGTGCGCCACGTCGACGGTGTCACCGGCGTCGATGGCGGCCTCGAGGCTGCGGCCCTGGACGTACTCCATCGCGAAGTAGAAGGACCTGTCATGGGGCCCGAACGCGTAGATCTGCACCACGTTCTGGTGGCGGACCTTGGCAAGCGCTCGTGCTTCCTTCTTGAAGCGCTCGACGGTCGGCGGATCCGCCGCGTGGCGCGGGTCGATGACCTTGATCGCCACCTGCCGATCGAGGAACACGTCCTGCGCGAGATGGACGACGCCCATCGACCCTGCGCCGAGCTGGCGAACCAGCTCGTAACGGCCGTCGATCATGCGCGGACCTTCCGCATCGCTGATCCCGTGACGCGCGTCGATAGAAACAGCAGTGGGCCGACCTATCCCCCCGGAGATGGTTGTGACATGCGATGGCAACGGTGGCGAGGGGACATACGCCCGCGGGGGGTTGACGGATCGTACGCCTTTGATTTTGCAGTCGAGATTTCTTCCAGTACAGCCCAGGAACGGCCGACGAGGTGGTAGTTTTCAGCCCCTTCCATGCGTCCCCTGCGACTTCGCCTAACGCCGCTCCTGTTCGCCTTTGCCGCTGTGATCGCCAGCACCGCTTGCGGCGACGACCGCGGACCCACGCCCCACATCGTCCTCCACGGCGGCCCCGCGTCGGTGAGCGTGACGCTCGACCCGTTCACCATCGTCATCGTCGATGCGAACGGCGCGGAGGTCCTTCGCACCCTGAGCGGCGGTGAGTCGGACGCCTACGGCGGCCCCGGCGCGACGCGGGACGACGGCAACGACAACGTGAAGGTGATCCCGGGCTGGGACGGCTTCGTGAGCAACGAGCAGCCGTGGACGCATCCATCTGCGGGCAAGCTCCTCCATCGCACCGACACCAGCGCGTCGTTCGAGCTCGACGGTGGTGGAGGCTCTCTCGTCATCGACGTCTCGATCGCGGGCGCGAAGGTCACCATCGCCACCGCCGCGCACGACGGCGCGCCCGCGTGGAACAAGGCGACGCTCGCCTTCGCGCTCCGTCCCGACGAGCACTTCTTCGGCCTCGGTGAGCGCTTCGCGAGCGTCGATCATCGCGGCATCTCGATGTACTCGTGGGCCGAGGAGGGCGCGCTGGGCGCCGGCGAAGGTGCGCCGCGCAGCGAGACCAACCCGTATCCGAACGGGCCGTCGATGACGTATTTCCCGGTGCCGTTCTTCATGTCGAGCGCCGGCTACGCGATGCACCTCGCGACGACGTACCGAACCGAGACCCACTTCGGAAGCGAGCGACCCGACGCGTGGCGTGTCGCGGTGAACGACGTCAAGCTGGAGACGGTCGTGTACGTGCACGAGGACCCGCTCGCGTCGCTCGACGACTTCACGCGCGACACCGGGCGGCCGCTCATCCCCGCCACGTGGGTCTTCGGTCCGCGCCGCATCGTGGAGCGCGGCAACATGGCGCTCGGCATGCCCGAGCAGACCGCGCTGCGCGTGAACCACATCCCCACCACCGCCGTCGACGACAACGTCCACTTCCTGCCCGCGCGCTCCGAGCTCGGTCAGGAGACGGAGATCGCGCAGTGGACGAAGAGCATGCACGAGAAGGGCTTCAAGGTCCTCGACTACAACAACCCGTACGTCTCGACCTCGCTGCCGGGCGGCGCCGAGGACCTCGCGTACGGCAAGGCGCATGGCCTCTTCGCGCTCACGCCCGACGGCACGATCGGTGAGACGTTCTTCATCTCGGGCCAGTCGCAGACGCTCGCCACCATCGATCTCACGAAGCCCGAGGGCATCGCGTGGTTCCAGGATCTCCTTCGCCGTTCCATCCGCCTCGGCTACGACGGCTGGATGCACGACTTCGGCGAGTACGTCCGCCGTCCGTGGAAGTTCGGCGACGGTCGCACCGGCGAGGCCGTGCACAACGAGTTCCCGGTGCTCTCCGCGAAGGCCGCGCACGATCTCCTCGTGCAGGAGAAGCCCGACGACTTCCTCTTCTACGTGCGCGCCGGCTACACCGGCTCGCAGCAGTACGTGCCCGGCGTGTGGAGCGGCGATCCCGAGGCGACCTTCGACGAGACGCAGGGCCTCATCGCCAACCTGCGCGGCGGCCTGAACCTCGGCATGAGCGGCGTTCCCTTGTGGGGCAGCGACATCTCCGGCTTCAAGTGCATCACCGAGTTCCCGAACGACAAGGAGGTCTACCTCCGCTGGGCCGAGGTCGGCGCGATGTCCCCGCTCATGATGGACGAGACCGCGTGCTCCAACCCGATCTCCGGAGGCCGCCAGAAGTGGAAGCTCTGGAACGACCAGGAGACCATCGACATCTACGGCGCTCAGGCGCGCCTGCACACGCGCCTCGCGCCGTACTTCGAGGTGCTGGCGCGCCAGGCCAACGCGACCGGCATCCCGATCATGCGCCATCCGTTCCTCTACCACCCGAAGGAGGCCGAGGCCTGGGCGACGGACAGCGCGTTCTACCTCGGACCGTCGCTCTTCGCGGCGCCGGTGGTGCGTCGTGGCGAGACGGCGCGTGACGCGTGGCTGCCTCCGGGCGCGTGGGTCGATCTCGCGGACTACGTCGTCTACGATGGCGGCCAGCACGCGACCATCCCGGCGCCGCTCGCGAAGCTTCCGCTGCTCATCAAGGACGGCGGCATCGTCCCGATGCTCGACGCGTCGATCGAGACGCTCGCGCCCGCCACCGATCCCACGGTGGTGACGAAGGAGAAGGTCGCCGATCGACTCGACGTCGTGGTCGCGCTCTCCCCCGGAAAAAACGCGCAGATCACGCTCGCCGACGGCACGGTGCTCTCGGCGAAGCGGAACGCCGCGGGCGCAGGCGTCGCCCAGAGCGGCTATGCCACGGTGCCCGTCGAGCAGATCGCGATGTGCGACGGCAAGACCGCCGACCAGGGCTGCCTCTTCACGAACGCCGAGGGCATGGTCGCGCGGCTCCGCATCACCACGCCGCTCGCGCTGGCGACCGACGTCTCGCAGGACGACGTGGTGCTCTCGGCGCATGGCCCCTCGGCGCGTCGCGTGCGGTGGGACGTGCTCCGCGTGCGCTGAATCACAGGTCGGTTAGGATGGCGCGATGAACGTCAGGGTCGCCATGGGCATGGTCGCTGCGGTGGGGATGTCGTCGTGCAATGGACCCGACGCGATGGCGCCGACGCCGCCGGTGACGAGCGCGCTCGCGCCGCCTCTCGCGGGGCCGCCCACCACCGCTGGCACCGTCGGCGGTGACGGCGGAGGTGGAGGCGGCGGTGGTGGCGGCGCGACCCCGACCGCGAGCGCATCGACGTTCGCCGACGACGTCGCGTTCCTGTCGCGATCCGGCGCGGTGCACGTTCTCGAAGGGAAGGGCGGCGCGCGCGTCGCGGTGTCGGCGAAGTACCAGGGACGCGTGATGACGAGCGCCGTCGAGGCCAGCGGCGCGAGCTTCGGCTGGATCAACCGGGACTTCATCGGCGCCGGCAAGACCGGCACCCAGTTCGACAACTACGGCGGCGAGGATCGCTTCTGGCTCGGGCCCGAGGGCGGCCAGTTCGGCCTGTATTTCCCGCCTGGGAAGCCCTTCGCGTTCGATACGTGGCAGGTGCCCGCCGCGATGCAGGAGGGCGCGTGGGACATGCCCGAGGCCACGCCCGCGCGCGCCGTCTTCAAGAAGACCATGACCGTCACGAACTGGTCGGGCACGGCGTTCACCATCGAGATCGA
>JAYTZB010000606.1:0-2439 GCA_043742085.1 Polyangiaceae bacterium | reverse complement strand
ATCCCATCCCGTCGTGGGAGCTCGCAGGCACCGACGTGCCGTTCGTGCCCGGCTTCGTCACCAACAGCGCCGATGCTGCGATCGCGCACGCCGAGCTGGGCGGAGGTCTGACGATGGTGCTCGCGTACCAGGTCGTCGATCTCGTGCGGGCGGGCCGACTCGACGTGGTCCTTGCCGACTTCGAGCCGCCTCCGCTACCGATCCACCTCGTCTACCCGACGACGCGGCTCCTCTCTGCGAAGGTGCGGGCATTCGTCGATCTCGCGACGACCAACTGCGCATGGCACTTCGTCGAGCTCGAGAAGCTAGCGAAAGGATGAGCGCCGAAGAGCGAGACGACTACGCGGCGGCGGTCTCGCTCTCGCTGTCGTTTTCGCTCTCGAGCGCGCCGAACGTGATGGCGTTGAGCAGCGCCTCCATGATCTCTCCGACGATCACGTCCTCGGGGTTGGTCCGGCGGGCAGCGCGAGCTTTCGACTTCGTTGACATGGTGCAGCACGAGTGAGCAACGCTCGTGCCGCGCCGACAAGGTGCGATGACGCGCAAAAACGCGCACGATCGATGGTCGAGCTCGTGGCTTGGTGCGTCAGTCGCGGCGAAAATGCCCCACGCGCAGACGGCGGTCAGAAGAAGCTGTGGAGCGTGCGCATCACGAGCTGAGGCTCGAAGGCGAACGTCAGCAGCGATCCGTAGATCGCTCCGGCGAAGTGCGCGTCGTGGTTCACGCCGTCGCGCGCGCGGTACGACGCGTACGCGCTGTAAGCGAGATAGCCCAGCGCGTAGACGTAGCCCGGTACCGCGATCGGAATGAAGAAGAGGCTCAGCCGGAGCCCGGGATGCGTGAGGATGGCGCTGAAGATGATCGCCGCGACGGCGCCCGACGCGCCGAGCGAGTTGTACTTCGGGTTGTTCATGTGGCGGAGCGTGGTCGGGATGTGAGCGACCACCACCGCTGTCAAATAGAGGATGAGGAACCGCACCGAGCCCAGCACGCGCACCACGTTGTCGGCGAAGAAGTAGAGCGTCAGCATGTTGAAGATGAGGTGACTGGCATCGGCATGCAGCCACCCCGCGGTCACGAGGCGATGGAGCTGCATCCGGTGCCGCACCAGATACGGGTTCAGCACGAACGCCAGCTTCACCGGCCTGGACGCCCAGGCCACGAAGGTCACCGCCACCACCGAGGCGATGACCACCATCGGCACGGTCACTTCGAACTGCGGGACAGCGCGCGGGGCGGGCAGGAGCACGCCCATACCTTACCTCATCGATCGAGCGGCACCACCACCAGCGGCTTCACCGTCTGCGTGGCGCGCCGCGGGTCACCGTGCGCAAGCGGTGCGATGGCGGTCCCGACGGCGGTGAACTCGACCACCGGCGAGTTGTTCTGGCCCATCTGACCGAGCTGGAACGTCCGCCCGCCGATCATCTGCGGGCGATGCGCCTCCTCGCTCACCGTCATGCCGACGATGCCCACCGGCGCATCGGGATGACCGGGCGGCCACGTCGAGAAGAGGTCGTATTGCAGCCGCGCCATCGCCGCCTCGCGCGCATCGAAGAACGCGCCCGTGTACTCTGTGATCTCGGCGTTGTACCCGCGATAACGCGCCATTTCCTGGGTATTGAGCTGGTAGACGCACGTGCCGCTCGCCACCGTCACCGGGCGATAGCCAGCGCGGAGCAGCGCGACGAAGTCCTGGCCGGAGAGATCGCTCGTGAACGGCGAGCCGTCCGCGAGGCGCAACGACGGCGCGTTCATCAGCTCGTGGGGGCCGTGCTCGCGATCGAAGCCGACAGCGGTGCCGATGGCCACGAACTTCGCGACCTGATGACCACCGCGCCAGAGATGGTGCTCGACGTGCAGCCGCACGCCGACGACGCCCTCGGCCTGGAGCTGGATGGCCTGCGTACGCAGGCGCTGGATCGCGAGCGCGCGCGCCGATCGCACGGCCTCGCTGAGTGCCATCACCTCGCCGGTGGGCGGCTGCTGGATGAGGGGCTTGCCCCCGAAGAGCGCGCCGAACAGATCCACCTTCGCGGCGGTGCCACGCGTGTCGGCCTCGAAGACGCTCGCGCCGACGACGAGCCCGTGCGGCAGGAACCCCATGCGCGAGAGCGTGAGGAACTCGGTGACCGAGAGGTCGGAGAGCGCGGGTACGGGGCGCGCGGGTGCGATGTTCCCCCGGTTCATTCGTGTCCATTCTCCGTCGCTTCGGCGTTCCCGAACGAATCACCCACCACGTGAATGAGGCGCGCGCGCGGAGGCTTGGCCATCCCCTCCCCCCCTGCCCCCGGCATCGGAACCACCGCCGTCCCGATCACGAAGAGCTCGATCATCTCGCCGGTCTGCAGCGCGGCGTTCCCGATGTTCACGAAATTCTGGCGCCATGCATGGCTCTGCTCGCTGACCGTCACGTCGACGACGCCGGTCGCGCCCAG
>JAYTZB010000605.1:0-3863 GCA_043742085.1 Polyangiaceae bacterium | reverse complement strand
CCCGACAACGCGCAGCAGGTCTGCTCCGGTCTCGACGGCGGCTCGCTCGTCGTGCTCGGCAGCCGCGAGGAGCGGGAGCAGCTCGCCCACGAGATCCGCGCTCGCTACCCCGACGAGGTCGATCAGCAGCTCTGGATCGGGCTCGTCGAGGACGGCGGCACCTGGACGTGGGACGACGGGCACCCCGCGACCGACGACGGAGGCTATCCGCTGCCCTGGGGCAACGCGCAGCCGGCCTCCGGCGCCGGCTCGCGGGCATACATGCATCTTGCAACGACCATCTACGACACGCAGCTCGCGGTCGCCGACGATGGCACGAAGCCCGCGCGCCTCTACATCTGCCAGCGGCGGCCCTAGCGCCCCGCGGTCATTTCTTGTCGGCGGCCGCTTCCTTGTCCTTCGCGGCGATCTTGTCGCGCAATTTCTGGACGAGGTACTTGTAGCCCTGACCGTCGGTCGTGAGCATGCGGTGGAACTGGTCGTAGTAGTTCTTCGTCATGCTCGACCCCTCGGTCACGATGTCGATCACGCGATAGCGATCGCCGGTGCCGAGGATCACGTAGTCGACCTGCACCGCCGGATCGCGAGGCTTCGCCTTGCTCTTCGCCTCGGTCTTGATCTTCGAAACGTTCTCGCCCTGATCTTTTCCGCCGCGGTACGAGATGTCGTACTCGCGCGTCTTGTTCAGGTTCTTGTGATAATTTTTCTCGACGAGCTTGCGGAGGAGGCCGGTGACCTCGGTGCGCTGCTCGGGTGTCAGATCGTCCCAGTGGTTCGTGCAGGACGGCACGGTCGGCGGGCACGGCTTGCCGAGCGTCCGCATCGCGAGCTGGTCGTAGTCGACCATGTTGTCGATCGCCTTCCGCACGTCGTCGGACGGTGCGTTGGCCTCGACCAGCGTCTTGATCTTCCCGTGCTCGCGCTCGACGAAGGTCTTCGCCTGTTCGACGTCCGCGGATGCGCCGCCCGCAACGAACGTGCAGGAAACCGCGAGCGCAGCAGCAGCGAGGAGATGGCGGAAGCGTCGGAGATGCATCGCGAAAATTGCCTCTTTCGGGTTCACACGCGGGGAGTGTCGACGGGTTGGACGACGGGGAGACCTGCTCGATTCATACCGGTAAGGCCTCCGCTAACTAGATGCAACCGTTCAGCTTTCCGCGGCTTTTTTGGAGCGTGACCCGGGGTTCGCGGCGACCGCGACACGGCGATCGCGGTCGCGCTCGTTTGTAGCTGGGCCGTCGGTCCGTGCAAGGCCCACCACGAAGGTCGCGCCGGGGGCGCCCGCGCCGCGAACCTCGAGGGACGCGCCGAGGGCTTTGTGGTCCTCGATGATGCGACGAACCACTGCCAATCCGATGCCAGCGCCGCCCGCGCGTGTCGTGTAAAACGCATCGAAGATCTTGAGGGCGGCTTCCTTGGCGATACCGGGGCCCTCGTCTGTGACCGCCATCTCCACGCGATCCCCGACCGCGGACACCGACACCGTCACGCTGGTTCCGGCCCCCGTCGCCTGCACGCCGTTGCGCACGAGGTTCCACAGCACCTGACGCATCTGTCCCGCGTCGCAGCGCGCTCGCAGCGCGCCTTCGGGTCCGCGGTAGTGCACGGTGACGTCGCCGGATCCGCTCCGGTCGGAGCGCGACGCTAGCTCGACGACATCGCGTGCGAGCCCGGCGACGTCCACGTCCTCGGTGACGGGCTTGCGCGGGCCGGAGAGGTCCATCATGTCGGAGACGAGGTTGTTGAGCCGCGCGGCTTCGCGCTGGACGATGTCGCACAGCCGTCGGTCCTCGTCGCTGAGCCCAGCCCCCTCGCGCAGCATCTCGATCGATCCCGAGATCGATCCCAGCGGATTGCGGATCTCGTGCGCGAGCCCCGCGGCCACCCGTCCGAGCAGCGCGAGCCGCTCGGCGGCAAGCGCGCGCTCGTTGGCCTCGGCGAGCGCGCCGCCGGTCCGACGAAGGCGCTCGGCGAGATAGCCCGCGAGCAGCGTGACCACCACGATGCCGAGCGCGTCGACCGCGAGCGGGTAGACCATCCCGTCCCAGTCGACGACGTAGTTGGCGGCGCCCTGGTCGCGAGGCGGGAGGATGGTCTTCGATGCGAAGCCAGCGCAGAGCACCGCGAAGATGGCGATGCCGCTGACCGCCGCCATCGCTGCGCCACGCAGGCCGATGAGGATCGCTCCGACGAGGCAGGTCAGGCCATAGAACGACGTCGCGCCGCTGGTCGCGCCGCCGGAGACGTAGACGATCGCGGTCCACGTGAGCTGGTCGAGGACGATCTGCGCCTCGGCGAGGCGCTGCAGGTGCTTGCCGCTGCGCAGCACCGTCGCGTAGATGGCCGCGAGCGCATAGGCCGCGCCGATGGTGGAAAAGACGATGCCCTGGCTCTGCGGATACACGCCGAGCGCGCCGCGCAGATAGAAGAACGCGGTCGCGACGAGGAGCAGCGTGAGGAAGCCGAGCCGCAGCCCGGTGATCCAGGCGAGGCGGTTCGCGAGACGATCGTCGCCCGGGCCGCGATCGGCGGGGCGCGCCGGTTCGAGGTCGATGTCCGTCTCGACCCGCGACTCGAACATCGGCGGTCCCCCGCTCAGTCGGCCTTGATCTTGCCGGCGATGCTGAAGATCGGGAGGTACATGGCGATGAGGACGACTCCGACGGTGCCGCCGATGCCGACCATCATGATCGGCTCGATGAGGCTCGTCAGGGCGGCGACGGCGACGTCGACCTCCTCTTCGTAGAAGTCGGCGATCTTGCCGAGCATCGCGTCGAGCGCGCCGGTCTGCTCGCCGACGCCGACCATCTGCACGACCATCGGCGGGAAGACGTTCGTCTCCAGCAGCGGGCCGGCCATGTTCTTACCTTCGGAGATCTTCCCGCGCGAGTACATGATCGCTTCTTCGATGATCACGTTGCCAGCGGTCTTCGCGACGATCTCGAGGGCGTCGAGGATGGGAACGCCGGACGAGAGGAGCGTGCCCAGCGTGCGCGTGAAGCGAGCGACGGCGACCTTCTTCAGCACGGGCCCGATGACCGGGGCCTTCAGCCACATCGTGTGGAACAGCTTCTTACCGCGATAGGTCCGGTTGGCGTAGTAGACGCCCACGACGAGACCGACCACGCACAGGAAGATCAGCGGCAGCCAGTGGATGAACGCCTCGGAGACCGCGATGACCAGCTGCGTGAGGTAGGGCAGCTCGTCGCTCGCGCCGAGGTCCTTGAAGATCGTCTTGAAGGACGGGATGACCCATCCGAGGAGGATGCTGAGGACGAGCGAGAAGATGACGAGAACCGCGCTCGGATACACCATCGCGCCGCGGACCTGCCGGCGCAGCTTGATGGCCTTTTCATTGTAGATCGCGAGGCGGTTGAGGATCGTGTCGAGGATACCGCCGACCTCTCCGGCCTGGACGAGGTTGACGTAGAGCTGGTCGAACACCTTCGGGTGGCGACGTAGCGAGTCGCTGAAGGTCGCGCCCTGCTCGACGTTGGCCTTCACGTCGCGGAGGATGACCGCGAAGAACTTGTTGTCGGTCTGGTTGCAGAGGATGTCGAGGCACTGCACGATCGGAAGACCGGCATCGATCATCGTCGCGAAGAGGCGCGTGAACGTCACCACCTCCTTGAGGTCGACGCCCGTTCCGAAGTTCAGAGAGAGGCCCTTGCCCTTCTTCTTGATCTTCGTCGGCATGAGCTGCTGCGAACGAAGCCGTGCCTGTACGGCTGGCTCGTCGTCGGCGTCCATGACGCCCTTCCGCAGCTCGCCGGACCGTGCACGCGCTTCCCAGACGAATTCGCTCATCGCCCGTAAAGGTTACCGATCGGTGCGCCCATCGGTAAAGTATCCACGGTGAAAGG
>JAYTZB010000604.1:0-3666 GCA_043742085.1 Polyangiaceae bacterium | reverse complement strand
CGCGGGGCGGGATCCGCCATTCGCGGGCCGGAACGGGGAGGGGATTGCGTCATCCAAAGGATTGTCTAATGTTCAGGACCACCTTGTGCAAGAAAAAGGGACCATGATTTCCTCGTCTCCCCACGCCATCGTCATCGGATCGGGCTTCGGCGGGCTCGCGGCAGCCATCCGGCTGGGCGTACGAGGCTATCGCGTGACCGTGCTCGAGAAGCTCGACGCTCCTGGTGGTCGCGCTTACGTGAGGCACCGGAACGGTTTCGTCTTCGATTCGGGGCCCACGGTGATCACCGCGCCCCAGCTCTTCGAGGAGCTCTGGGAGCTCTGCGGGAAGAAGCTTTCGGACGAGATCGACATGCGCCCGGTGACGCCGTTCTACCGGATCCGTTTCCACGACGGCGAGGTGTTCGACTACACCGGCGATGCCGAGGCCATGAAGCGCGAGGTCGCGCGCTTCTCTCCCGGAGACGTCGCCGGCTACGAGCGTTTCCTGGCGGCGAGCGAGGAGATCTTCCGCATCGGCTTCGAGAAGCTCGCGCACGTGCCCTTCGGGTCGTGGATGTCGATGGCGAAGATCGTCCCCGAGATGATGCGGCTCAAGAGCTTCCGCTCGGTCTATGGCCTCGTGAGCTCGTTCATCAAGAACGATCGCCTCCGGCAGGTCATGTCGTTCCATCCGCTGCTCGTGGGCGGCAATCCGTTCACCACCACCTCCATCTACACGCTCATCGCGTTCCTCGAGCGCAAGTGGGGTGTGCATTTCCCGATCGGCGGCACCGGTGCGCTCGTCAACGGCCTCGTCGGTCTCATCGAAGGGCAGGGCGGCGTGCTGCGCTGCAACGCCGAGGTCGAGCGCATCCTCGTGGAGAACGGCCGCGCCACCGGCGTGCGCCTCGCGGGCGGCGAGATCCTCCCCGCCGACATCGTCGTCTCGAACGCCGACTCGGCCTGGACGTATCGCTACCTGATCGACCCGGCCGACCGCAAGAAGTGGACCGACACGCGCGTCGAGCGCATGCGCTACTCGATGGGCCTCTTCGTCTGGTACTTCGGCACCAAGAAGAAGTACGAGGACGTCGCCCACCACACCATCTTGCTCGGCCCTCGCTATCGCGGGCTCCTCCACGACATCTTCGGCAAGAAGGTCCTCGCGGACGACTTCAGCCTCTATCTCCATCGTCCCACCGCCACCGATCCCGCGCTCGCGCCCGATGGGTGTGATGCCTTCTACGTGCTGTCACCCGTCCCTCATCTCGAGAGCGGCACCGACTGGAGCGTGGTCGGCGAGCAGTACCGGAAGCGCATCGAGGAGCTGCTCGAGGCGACGGTGCTCCCGGGCCTGGCGAGCGAGATCGTCGAGTCGGAGACGCTGACCCCGCAAGGCTTCCAGGATCAGCTCTCTTCGTTCCGCGGCGCGGCGTTCGGCATGGAGCCGGTCCTCACGCAGAGCGCGTATTTCCGGCCTCACAACAAGAGCGAGGACGTCGAGAACCTGTTCCTGGTCGGCGCCGGCACGCATCCGGGGGCGGGGGTTCCGGGCGTGCTCTCGTCGGCGCGCGTCCTCGACACCATCGTACCGGATGCGTCGACGTTCGCGCGGTCGCAGCCGGCGCCGGCGGATGCAGCCGCGGAGTGAGGTCGCGATGAGCACTCCCGACATCGAGCTCGAACGGATCCTGCGCGCGGGCTCGAAGTCGTTCCATCTCGCGTCGCGGCTCTTACCGGCACGCGTGCGGGCCCCGACCTTCGCGCTCTATGCGTTCTGTCGGCATGCGGACGACGCCGTCGACGATGCCTCGTCGGATGGCGCCGCCCGCGCCGCCGTCGATGCGCTACGCGCTCGGGTCGATCGGGTGTACGCGGGGCGCGCTCTCGACTCGCTGGTCGAGCGCGCCTTCTCCAGTGTCGTGGAGCGCTTCGAGATCCCGCGCAACATCCCGGACGCGCTCGTCGAGGGCATGGAGTGGGACGTGCTGGGCAGGAGCTACGCGACGGCTGCGGACGTTCGCGCGTACGGCGTTCGCGTGGCCGGGACGGTAGGGCTGATGATGACCATGGTGATGGGCGAGCGCGCGCCCGACGTGCTCGCGCGCGCCATCGACCTGGGCGTCGCCATGCAGCTCACCAACATCGCGCGCGACGTCGGCGAGGACGCACGGCGCGGTCGCATCTATCTGCCGAGCGCTTGGCTCGACGAGGCTGGCATCGACCGCGAGGAGCTCCTCGCACGGCCCACCGCCACGGCGGCCGTGCGCGACGTGGTGAAGAGGCTGCTCGCCGAAGCGGATGTACTCTACACGCGTGCCGACGAGGGCATCGCCCATCTCCCTCCGGATTGCCGGACCGCGATCCGCGCCGCGCGCCTCGTTTATGCGGCGATCGGCGATCGGATCCGGCGGGCGGACTTCGACTCGGTGTCGCGCCGCGCCTTCGTCCCGATCCATCACAAGCTCTGGCTCGTGCTGCGGGCGTTCGGCGCACGGCACGCCCTCCCGCTGCCGCTCGAAGGGCACGTCAGCCCCGAAGCCGCCCCCCTGCTCGGCGTCCTGAGGGCCGCATGAGGCCCGAGCGCGCCCTCGATCTCGTGCGCGAGCGCGCCGGCCCGGAGGTGGTCGAGCGCATCGAGCATCTCGACGCCACGCGCACGCACCGTTTGGTCGACGCCGACCTTGCGCCGCCCGACGTCGATGCGCAGATCGAGGCCGACGTGGTGGTGGCGGGCGGCGGTCTCAGCCTGCTCATCGCGGCGGAGCTCGCGCGACTCGGCGCCCGCGTGGTGGTGATCGAGCGATCGCGCGCCGGCGTGGCGCATCGCGAGTGGAACGCGAGCGACGAGGAGCTCGTGCCGCTCGTGGTGAGCGGAATCGTCACCGCGGCCGAGCTCGAAGAGCTCGTGGTCGGCCGCTACCGCGAAGGACTGTGTGCGTTCCACGGCGGGACGCCGAGACGCGTGCGGGGCGTCCTCGATCGCGCGGTCGACGCTGGTCCCTTGCTCGCACGCGTGCGACGCGTGGCCGAGGAGCGTGGCGTTCGCTTCATCGACGGAGCTTCGGTCGACGCCGTGGGAGCGGGCGCGGACTCGGTGCGCGTCGGCTGGAGCAGGACCCGCGGAGCCGACGGAGACCTCGGCCCCGACCGCGGCGAGATGGTCGCGCGCATGCTCGTCGACGCGCGCGGCGCGTCGAGCCCGTACGCGAGCGCCGATCTCGTGTGCCCCACGGTGGGCGGCGTCCTCCGCGGGCTCGAGCAAGGCGACGGACCGCGGCAGGTCGACCCCGGCGTCGGCGACATCCTCGTCACCACCGAGGACGTCGAGGCCGCGTCTGGCCTCCAGCACGTATGGGAGGGATTCCCAGGGCGATCCGGGGAGGCGACCGTCTATCTCTTCTACTACGCACGCGCCGCGAGCGCGCCGCCCGGGGCGCTCGCCACGCTCTACGCGCGCTTCTTCGAAACGCTTGCAACCTACAAGGAGGGCGACGCGACCATGCTGCGCCCGACCTTCGGGTACATCCCCGGCTGGTCGCGGCTCTCTCCTGCGCCGCGTGCGCCGTCGCCGCGCATCATCCTCGTCGGCGACGCCGCGGCCCGCCACTCGCCGCTCACGTTCTGCGGCTTCGGCTCGATGCTCCGGTCGTTCCGGCCGATCGCGCTCGGGATCGCCATCGC
>JAYTZB010000603.1:0-4656 GCA_043742085.1 Polyangiaceae bacterium | reverse complement strand
TCGTCGTCGCCCTCGCCCATGCACGTGTCGCCTTCGGACGCGACGGAGTCGTCGCAGTTGGCGTGCTCCTTGAATGTCGTGCAGCCGAGGGGGCCGCGGCACGCGACCGGCGTGAGCTTGGCGCTCTGGCACGTGAGCGCCGTGGTCTTGTTCGCGCACAACGCTTCGTTCGGCTTGCACTTGTCGCCCGCGGCCCGGCTACACGCCGGAACGAGCGCCGCGACGAGCACGAGGCCGAACGCGACGACGATGCCGCCTGGCGAGCGCGGTCTCGTCATGGCCCACCGGGATCGGCGCAGCCGTAAAAGGAGGTCAGGACGCGCGTCATCATCGCAGGATCTTTTGCTCCGCCGAGCTCGCGGATGGAATGCATGCTCAGCATCGGGTTGCCGACATCGACGGTACGGATACCGAGCAACGTCGAAGCGATCGGTCCGATGGTCGACCCGCAGGGCAGGTCGGTTCGATGGGCGTAGTGCTGGACGGGGACCTCGGCGCGCGCGCAGAGATCGCGGAAGAGCGCAGCGGTCGCGCCCGACGTCGCATAGCGCTGCTGGCTGTTGATCTTGATCACCGGACCGCCGTTGAGCACCGGCTTGTGCCGTGATTCATGCCGTGATTCGTAGTTCGGATGGACGGCGTGGGCCATGTCCGCGGACACGCAGAGCGAGCCGGCAAGGCAGCGGTGGTAGTCCTCTCGCGAGCCGCCGCGACCGAGGACGATGCGTTCGAGCGCGCGCGGCAGGAACGCCGACTGCGCACCGTAGGCGGTCTCGCTGCCGACCTCCTCGTGGTCGAAGAGCGCTGCCACGGGCACGATATCGCCGGCGGCGGCATTGGCAGCGGCGTCGACGACCGATCGGATCGCGGCGTGCGACATGGCGAGGTTGTCGAGGCGGGCCGAGAAGATCAGCTCGTCGGACCGACCGCCGAGCGTCGGTGCGACGACGTCGTAGAGCATCAGGTCGCTGCCGACGATCTGATCGCCGGCGATACCGAGCTCCTCGGCGAGCATGGCGCGCAGGTCCTTGGCGCCGTCGCCATCGAGGCCGAAGATCGGCGCGAGGTGGTCCTGCTTGTTGAGCACGACGCCCTTGTCGTTGACGTCGCGATCGAGGTGAATCGCGAGCTGCGCGACCCGCAGCATCGGCCTGGTGAACCGGACGAGCCGCGACTCGACCTTGGAGCCTCCAGCCTTACCAGAGACGAAGACGCGCCCGGCCAGTGAGAGATCGCGGTCGAGCCAGGAGTTGAGGAGAACGCCGCCGTAGACTTCGACGCCGAGCTGCGCGTAGCCCTCCTTCTTGTACTCGGGGAGGGGCTTCAGCCGGAGGTTCGGGCTGTCGGTGTGCGCGCCGACGATCCGGAACCCCGCGATGCGCTTGCCCTCCGGGATCACGAACGCGAGGACACTGGAGCCGCCGTGCACGAACGAGTAACCGCCCGGCGTGAGGCTCGACCAGTCATCCGTCTCTGCGATGGGCCGGAACCCGGCGGCAGCGAGGCGCGTGGTCGCGCTGGTGACCGCGTGAAAGGGGGTCGGCGAGTCACCGAGGAACGCGAGCAGGTCTGCGAGAACGGGGTCGGTCACGGTGACGGCCATCGTAATTCAGGTGTCCCTTGCGCGGTCGGCGGGGCGGCGCTAGTAACTCAGGTATGAGTGACGAGCCGCTGTTTTCGTCGAGTATCTCGGTCGATGTGGTGGACGATTGCGCTCCGACGGAGCGCGACCCGTCCCCCATGGGCGTGGGCACGCCGTCGCGCGGCGTCGCGCTGAGCGTGCTGTGGTGGCTCGAAGGCGAGGACGCGTTCGAGCGCGCCGCTCGCGCCGTCGACGAGAGCGAACGCGCGCGCGACTGACGGTCAGCGCTTCTTCTTGCCCTTGACCGGCTTCGGCGCGGGCTTCTTGGCGGCGGGCTTCTTGGCGGGCGCCGGCTTCTTGGCAGGCGCTGCGGGCTTCTTCGCGACGGGCGCGGGCTTCTTGGCGGGAGCCGGCGGAGGCTTCTTCGCGGGCGCAGCCGCCTTCGGCGCAGGCTTGCCCTTCGCGGGAGCAGCAGCCTTCGCGGGAGCAGCAGGCTTGGCGGTCGGCGCCTTCGCCGCCGGCTTCCCGTCGACCTTGTGGACGCCCGGACCGCTCGTGCCCCTGGCAGGCGGCACGCTCTTGCCTCCGAGCTTCCCCTTGCCCTTCACCGGCACGTCGTCCTCGTCCTCGTCCTCGTCGGACTCGGGGGGCGGCGGCGGGATGCGACGCGGGGGAGGATTGCGCGGATCCGGGAGGAACTTACTGAAGTACGACCGCATTGGGGCGATGTACTTCTCGTTCCAGAGCGCCTTGTACTTCTCGGACTGCCCTTCCGGAATCTCGGTGTGCAGGATGAGGATTCGCGTGGACAGCCCAAGCGTCTCGAAGTGCACTTCGACGCGCGAATCGGCGGCATCGCGCGGGAAATCCGTGGTTCGCCAACTCATGACGATCCGGCGTCCCAAATCGAGGATAACGAGCTTGCCCGTGACATACCCGTTGCACGTCGAATACTTGGCTCCGACGACGGGCTCGAGCTTGGCAGTCATCCCCGTCATCGACGAGTGATGAGTGCTGTCGATCCACGCGAAATAAAGCGTCGTGGGCGCCACCGGGATTGTCGAAGTGACGCGCAGGGCCTCCTTCTTCATGCCCCAAAGGGTAGCTTGCTGCGCGGCTGGGCACCTAAATTGTGGAGTGGATCGGGCAGGATTCGCACCTGCCATGTCCTGAAAGAGCGTGGGTTACGGCCACGTGCGGCCAGCCCGCGATATCGAGCTTGGCGCAGAATGAAGCGCATGGGTCCCCGACGACACCTTTTCCGGTGAACGGCAGGGACCCACGTGCCAAGCGTGGTCACCGTGATCGCGTCTCAGTCGAGCGCGATCGACTCGACCGCGCGCAGCCAGCCGTCGCCGGCGAGGTCGCCGCGGGTGAACGCGGAGATCACGTCGAAGACTGCGTCCGAGAAGCCGCCCACGTTGAGGACGTCGTCTCGAGCGGTACCACCGGCAACGTGCCCAGTGACCTGGGTCGTGCCGGAGGGCTGCACGTCGATGAGGATCAGCTTCGCCTTCGGGTTCCTGCCCCGCAGGCGTTGCTATTCCTCCGTCATCACTGTGCCGCGCGCGCCGTTCGGAACATGACGAGCCGTCAGTCGGAAATCCGACCACGACTGGTTGTCCGAGACGAGCACGACGACATCGGGAGCCTCACCGCGAGCGTTGAGCCAGCGGAGAGGAGCCGAGCACGCCGTCCCACCGCTGGGGAGCGATGCGAGGCGGTCGGCATTCTTGACGATCGAATCGAGCGGATCGAGCGGACGCTCCAGATGCACGACGTCGTCCGAGAACGGAACGACGGTTGCGCCGGGATTGCGCCGCAGGATGGCCGCGGTGACGAGCGCCGCGACATCGACGCAGCGCACCTTGGTGGTCGCCGTGCCGCGATGGCCGGTGACCGGTGACTGCATCGAGCCCGACACGTCGGGGCAGAGGACGATACGTCCTCCGAGCTCGGGCACGTTGGACACCGAGTACTCGAGCGCCTGCTCGATCGCTTCGACGATCTCGCAAGGCACACCCTTGTCGACGTGACGAACCGCGGCGAGGAGCTGATAGGGCATCATGCGAGCCCGACGGATGTCCTTGCGGTCCGAGAGACGGGCCGCCACGTTTGCCACCATCTCGGGGTCTGCGAGGACACCGTGACGGAGGAGCGTGTTGAGGTTGATCCGCAGCTGCGTCGTCGTCTTCCGCCTGGCGAGCTCCTTCCAGTGCGTCGCGCTCAGGGGCAGCGCGGTGAGCATCTCGAAGGGCACGTCAGGCAGGGGACCGGTACCGCGCTTCCACGCCTCGAAGGCGCGGGGGAGCGCGGGGAGCTTGTCGTCGTCGATGTTCTTGCCGATGAGGTAGCCGTGGAGGGCCTCACGGACGGCATCGGCTTCGCCCTGGTCGTTGCGCGGAGGAGGGCGAACCATCTTGATGACGTCCGACATGGACGGAGACTGACCGATCGACTGGCGGAAGATGACGTCGGGCGAGCGGCTCGCGAACCACGTACGGAGCGCGCGCTTGGGTGCCGAACCGAACGACTTGCGGCCCGTCACTCCGGAGCGAACGATTTGTACGAAGTTGCGCAGCATCGTGCCGTCGTCGATGACACGAGGGAAAACACGGGTCATCGTGGCGACGTCGCGGACCGCGAGGTGAGCGACGAGGAACGCCGGCATGTCCTTCATCCGGCCGCGCTCGCGGCAGTAGATGGCGGTCTTGGCGACGAGCTCGGGTGTCACCGCGCTGGCCAATGTGCCAACGCGATCGAGCTGCTCCTTGTCGGTTGCGTAGAACGTGCCGTGGAAGGTCCCGGTGACCGCGTACTGCGCGAGCGCGTGCGCGGGCGAGAACGCGTAGGCCGAGCCTCCGCCTTCGTTGTGGGTATCGGGCCGCGCGGCATTACCGGCGGATACGAAGAGTTGCTTGTTCGACATGGCGTTCTCCTTTCTGGGCTGAGAGTCGTTGTTGAGCGTTGTTAGTTTGGTGTTCCTGACGGGATTCGAACCCGTGTTACCCACTTGAAAGGCGAGTGTCCTTGGCCGTCTAGACGACAGAAACAGAGAGTCGTGCGGAAGTAAG
>JAYTZB010000602.1:0-3707 GCA_043742085.1 Polyangiaceae bacterium | reverse complement strand
CCCTGCGTGTCGACCTTGATCGCGACGCTGTCGCTGCCGGCGGCGGTGGTGGCCTCGCCGCCGCGCAGGATCAGGAAGTAGGCGGTGATGGTGGTGATGTCGACGACGGGACACCCGAACGAGTCGAGCGTCGTGATGCCGGTCGCCTGGAGGAGCGACTTCACCTTGATGGTGGCGGTCGTCGTGTTGACGAGCGCGAACGTCCCGATCTTGTAGCAATGGACCGACATCGTTCCAGGGCGGACATTCGGATCCGTGCAGACTGCACCACCGTTGCTCGCCCAGATCTCGGCCACGTCGCCAGGCGCAAACCCCACGACGGTGATCGGGAACTGGATCGACTGATCGTCGTGGCAGTCCTGGAGGTTGATGCCCTCGCGGCTCGCGATGTCGGTGCGCTTGGTGATCCCGTTGTTGTTGCCGTCGAGCCTCGGCAGCGAGTCCTTCGCGGTGATCGCCACCGCGACGGTCGCCGTCTGCGCACGAGCGGGGGAGGCGACGAAGAACGCGAACGCGAACGCAAACAGGAATCGAGAAGCGACGAGGAGGCTCTGCGCGAACGGACGAAGCGACATGTACGGACCGGCTGGTGAGCATAGCGCGTGCCAGCGCCGTGCGGGTGGGTCACGACGCCTGTAGATGGGCGATCCCGCTCAGGAAGCCCCGACCGACGACGGGAGCCGTCGCCAAGCTGGCAGCCACGGATGAGCGACGCCGCCGCGCTTGCCATTCTGACAACGCGATCCTATTCGCCCTCCTCTTCACATGCCCCAGAAGCCGCGTCCTCGATCACCGACCCGCGAGGCTCGCGCGCCGCGCATGCCCAGCGCCCGCTACGAGCTCGATGCGATCGAGGTCATCGGCGCGCGCGAGCACAACCTCGACGTGCCGCGCCTCTCCATCCCCAAGCGCGCCCTCGTGGTCTTCACCGGGCCGAGCGGCTCCGGCAAATCGTCGCTCGCCTTCGACACGCTCTACGCCGAGGGCCAGCGTCGTTACCTCGAGACGCTCAGCTCGTATGCGCGGCAGTTCTTAGGGCAGCTCGAGCGGCCGCATGTCGATCGCATTCGCGGGCTCTCCCCGACCATCGCCATCGAGCAGAAGAGCGCAGCGTCCAACCCGCGCTCCACGGTGGGCACCATCACCGAGGTCCACGACTACGTTCGCGTGCTCTATGCACGCATCGGCGAGCAGCGCTGCGTCGAGTGCGGGAAGCCCGTGAAGGCCCGCAGCGCCCAGGAGATCGCGAAGGAGCTCCTCGCGCTCCCGAACGGCACCAAGCTGCGCGTCCTCGCGCGCCTCGTCACGCATCGCAAGGGCGAGCATCGCGAGCTCTTCGCAGATCTGAAGCAGCGCGGCTTTTTGCGCGTCGACATCGCCTCCGGCGCCTCGGGAGCTCGCGCCACCGCCGAGGAGCACACGCTCGACGATCCGCCCGCGCTCGAGAAGCACGTGAAGCACACCATCGACCTCGTCGTCGATCGCGTGGTGCTCGGGCGAGCCTCGGACGGCGCCACGCGCCTCACCGAGGCCGTGGAGACCGCGCTCGCGGAGGGGAAAGGCGAGCTCATCGCGTCGTTCGCTGCCACGACCGGCGCCGGTGGCGCCGCGCAGCGCGTCGTCTACAGCGCGAACCGCGCCTGCTGCGGGCGCAGCTACCCCGAGCTGTCGCCGGCGAGCTTCTCGTTCAACGGCCCGCTCGGCATGTGCCCGCAGTGCAATGGCCTCGGCACACGCGCCGAGGTCGACCCGAGCTTGGTGATCACCAACCCGGCGCTCTCCATCAAGAAGGGCGCCATCACGCCGTGGGCATCGGCGATGACGCGCGGCGACGGCTGGGTGTTCCGCATCGCCGAGGCCGCGGCACGCGCCTGCAAGGTGAGCCTCGATACGCCGTGGAAGGATCTCCCGAAGGAGAAGCAGAAGCGGCTCCTCTACGGCCTGGACGGCGAGAAGCTCAAGGTGAGCTGGGGGCGCGAGGGCGCGGAGAACCACGGCACGTTCGGCGTGAAGTTCGAGGGCGTCATCCCGAACCTGGAGCGGCTCTATCGCGAGACCACCAGCGAGTCGATGCGTGAGCAATACATGAAGTTCTTCCGCGACCGCGCGTGCCATGCGTGCGCGGGAATGCGCCTGCGGCCCGAGAGCCGTTCGGTGCTCGTGGGCGGGAAATCGATCGGCGAATTCTCGGCGCTGACCGTGGAGCAGGCCGTTGCGTACATCCGCGGGCTCGCGCTCCGCCCCGCGCAGAAGCACATCGCGGAGGGCGCGCTCGTCGAGATCGAGAGCCGGCTCCGGTTCCTGCTCGACGTCGGGCTCGAGTACCTCACGCTCGAGCGGCCTGGCCCTTCGCTCTCCGGTGGCGAGGCGCAGCGCATTCGCCTCGCCAGCCAGCTGGGCAGCGAGCTCTCCGGCGTCATGTACGTGCTCGACGAGCCCTCGATCGGCCTGCATCCGCGCGACAACGCGCGCCTCGTCGCCACGCTCCGGCACCTCCGCGATCTCGGCAACACCGTGCTCGTCGTCGAGCACGACGAGGAGACCATCCGCGCCGCCGATCACGTGGTCGACTTCGGGCCCGGCGCCGGCCACCTCGGCGGCAAGGTCATCGCCGAGGGCACGCCCGAGGAGATCGAGAAGAACAAGGACAGCATCACGGGCAACTACCTCTCGGGCCGCATGCGCATCGAGATGCCGGACACACGCCGCACGCCGAAGGGCTTCGTCGAGGTGCTGGGCGCGAAGGAGCACAACCTCAAGAACGTGGACGTGAAGCTGCCGCTCGGCGTCTTCGCCTGCGTCACCGGCGTGAGCGGCGCGGGCAAGAGCTCGCTGGTGAACGGCATCCTCCTCCCCGCCCTCGCGGCGCGGCTCCACGACAGCGCAGAGCCGGTCGGCGCGCATCGCGCCATCAAGGGCATCGACGCGCTCGACAAGGTGATCGCCATCGATCAGAAGCCGATCGGACGCACGCCGCGCTCGAATCCCGGCACGTACACGAAGGCCTTCGATCAGATCCGCGAGGTCTTCGCGCAGATGCCCGAGGCGCGCGCGCGTGGCTACGACGCCGGGCGGTTCAGCTTCAACGTGAAGGGCGGCCGCTGCGAATCGTGCGGCGGCGACGGCGAGGTCACGGTTTCGATGCATTTCCTCGCCGACGTCCGCGTGCCCTGCGAGGTCTGTCTCGGCAAGCGCTACGCGGATGCGACGCTCGAGATCAAGTTCAAGGGCAAGAGCATCGCCGACGTCCTCGACACCAGCGTCGACGAGTGTCTCGAGCTGTTCAGCGCATTTCCGGTGCTGAAGCGCATCCTCGACACGCTGGTCGCGGTGGGCCTCGGCTACATGAAGATCGGGCAGAGCGCGCCCACCTTGTCCGGCGGGGAGGCGCAACGGGTGAAGCTCTCGCGTGAGCTCGGCAAGGTCCAGACCGGCCGCACCCTCTACGTGCTCGACGAGCCCACGACCGGCCTGCACTTCGAGGACATCCGGCGCTTGCTCGCGGTGCTCCAGCGCCTCGTCGAGGGCGGCAACAGCGTGGTCGTCATCGAGCACAACCTCGACGTCGTGAAGTGCGCGGACTGGGTCATCGACCTCGGTCCCGAGGGCGGCGCGAAGGGCGGCGAGGTCGTCTGCGCGGGCACGCCCGAGGACGTCGCGAAGGTGGCGCGCTCCTACACCGGCAAGTTCCTGAAGGACCTCATCGC
>JAYTZB010000601.1:0-3217 GCA_043742085.1 Polyangiaceae bacterium | reverse complement strand
GAGTACGGTGCCAGGCGCGGGATCGAGCGGCCCCGGCTGCGTGGGATCGGCCTCGTGCGACGGCACGCCGGTCGGGGTCGACGATGCACAGGCGCCGAGCGCGACCGCGGAGAGAAGAAGAGCGAAGGACGAGAGCTTCATGCCGGCTGATACGTCGCCGGCGCCGGAAATTTCCCCGAGGGCAGTTGTCCTCAGCAGAAATAGCGGAAATTCAGCCCAGTCGGTCGCCTTCGGCGATGCCGCGCCCCAGGAACCAGTCCCCGGCCCCGATGGGCTTCTTGCCTTCGAGCTGGATGCGCGTGAGCTCGACGCCGCGCTCACCGCACGTCACCACGACGCGCGTCTTGTCCGCGAAGACCACCGTGCCAGGCTCGGCTTTTCCCTGCGGCACGTCCGTCACGCGGGTCGCGTGGACCTTCACCGTCTTGCCGCGCGCGGTCGTGGAGGCGCCCGGCCACGGCGTCATGCCGCGCACGTGATCATGGACGGCGCGCGCCGCCTTCGAGAAGTCGATCCGCCCGTCTTCCTTCTTCAGCATCGGCGCCATCGTCGCCTTGCCGTGCTCCTGCTGGACCGGCGTGTATCCGCCGTTCACGTACGTGGGCAGACCCTTCCTCGTGGCGAGCGCGCCGATCGCCGACAGCCGTTCGGAGAGCTCGCCGGCGGTCTCCTGGTCGGTGATGGGCGTCGGGAACTGCTCGAGCATCGCGCCGGTGTCCATGCCGATGTCCATCTGCATGAGCGTCACGCCCGTCTCGGGCTCGCCCCGCACCACCGCCCACGTGATCGGCGCCGCGCCGCGCAGCTTCGGCAGCAGCGAAGCGTGGACGTTCACGCACCCGAGCCGCGGCGCATCGAGCACGTCTTGCGGGAGGATGCGCCCGTACGCCACGACCAGGGCCACGTCGACCTTCTGCTCGCGGAGCCACGCCGCGAACTCGCCGGTCTTCAGCTTGGTGGGCTGCACCACGTTGAGCCCGAGCTCGAGCGCGCGCTTCTTCACCGGCGGCGCGGTGAGCTCGAGCCCTCGACCCTGCGGGCGGTCGGGCTGGCACACCACGCCGACCACCTCGGCGATCTCGACGAGGGCCTCCAGGCAGGGCACGGCGAACTGCGGCGTTCCGAAGAACACCGCACGGAATGCGCGCGTACTGCTGGTGGCCTCGTCGCTCATTTCTCTCGGCTCACTTCTCGACTTCGATCTCGACCTTGGGCGCGCTCATCTCGTGATCGACGCCCTCGGAGACACCGACGAGCGGTGTGAGAACCTTGACCAGGTATTTCCCCTTCGGCAAGGGCCCGGCTGCCGCACGCGGATAGCCGCGCTCGGGCGGCGTGCCGCGGTACTTTTCGGGGGCCCACTTCATCTTCACGGCTTCCCACGGCATCCGCGCGCGCGCGCTTCCGTTGGGCGCGATGGTGACGCGCGCCGTCTTCGCCTCGCTGGGCGGCGGCTGCGTCGCGCCCTTCGGCGGCGGCGGCGTGGGACCCGCAGGCACGTCGGCGCGCTTCGACTTCTTCGTGTCGTACACCTCGATCTCGAAGCGCGGCACCGGATCGATCTTGAAGTGGAGCACGAGCGGCTCCTTCGACTTGTTCGCGAACGTGACGAGGAGATCGACCTTGCCGCCGCCGGCCGAGCGCGTCGGGCTGGCGGAGACCGACACCTCGAGCTTGCCCTTCAGGTCGACGGGCTGCATCGAGTCCGGCTTGACGTTGGGCTCCTCGCAGGCGTTCTTGAGGAGGAGGTCCTCGATGTTGCCGATGTCGAAGCCGACGCACTCGTCCTTCTTCTCACCGGGAGCGCCGCCGTCGGCGCCGCCACCGCCGCCGCTCGCGCTCTCGTCGCTCCCTGCGCCGCCGTCCTCCCCGGCGTCCGACGTGCTGCTCGCGCTGTCGGCGGGCTTTCCATTTCCGCAGCCTGCTCCGAGGCCGAGCGCGAGGAGCGCCACGAGGGGGAGGGTTGCCGAACGGCCGATCAATCGATGCATGCTTGCCACGTCTCCGGGGATGGGGCCTTCATCGCGCAGCGGTATTCCCGTCGCGTGATCTCGGCTTCGCACTGCTCTTGCACGCGGACGTATCGCGGATCGCCTTTGCGAAGCGCCTTCTTGATGTCACGGGCCGCACGCGCTTCCGCCGCGGGGAGGTCCTGGAGCCCAGGCTCGCCCGCAACGGTCATGTCGATGTAGCGGTCGAGCATCTCGGTGCACTCTGCACGCGTGACCTTGCCGTTGCAGGCCGCGAACACCAACGGCAGCGACAGTACCGCGCGTTTCACGGGCGGAGTGTAACTCCGAAGCCGCGTGGCATCGCGAGGAATCGGGGTACGATGGCGGCCATCATGACCCGTGCCCTGAACTTCAATGCCGGTCCTGCTTCTCTCCCGTTTGCCGCCCTCGAGCGCGCTCGCGAGGAGCTGCTCGACTTCGAATCCTCGGGGATGAGCGTGATGGAGCACTCGCATCGCGGGAAGGTCTACGAGAAGGTCCACCACGAGGCGATCGCCCTGGTCGGCAAGCACCTCGGGCTCTCGAAGGACTGGGAGGTGCTCTTCATCCAGGGCGGCGCATCGCAGGCGTTCGCGCAGATCCCGCTCAACCTGCTCGAGCAAGGCAAGGTCGCCGACTACGTCGTCAACGGCGCGTGGGGCGAGAAGGCGGTCTCCGAGGCACGCGCCTCGAAGTCGATGGGCGTCGGCGAGGTCCACGTCGCGGCCACCACCGAGAAGGACAAGGGCTACGTCCGCGTCCCGCAGCAGAGCGAGCTGAAGCTCACGCCAGGCGCCGCTTACCTGCATTGTACAAGCAACGAGACGATCCACGGCGTGGAGTACGCGGTCGACGCCTCGACTCCGTTCCCCAAGGCCGCCGACGGCGTCCCGGTGGTGGTCGACATGTCGAGCGACATCCTCGGTCGCCAGGTCGATGCCGCGCAGTTCGACCTCATCTACGCGGGCGCGCAGAAGAACATCGGCCCCAGCGGAGTCACCATCGTCTGCATGAAGAAGGACCTCGTCGCGCGCGGTCGCAAGGATCTCCCGGCGATCTTCCAGTACCGCACCGCGGCCGAGAACCAGTCGCTCTACAACACGCCGCCGACCTTCGGCATCTACCTCGTTCGCAACGTCCTCTCGATGCTCGAGTCGAGCGGCGGCGTCGCCGCCATGGAGGAGCGCAACAAGAAGAAGGCGGGCCTCCTCTACGCCACCATCGAC
>JAYTZB010000600.1:0-3390 GCA_043742085.1 Polyangiaceae bacterium | reverse complement strand
AGCGTGCCCTGTACGAGATAGGCGGCGCCCTTCACCTTCTTCGCTTCGTCGTCGAAGACCTCGATGAAGACGCGACCGATGATCTTGCGCTTCTGCTCGGGATCGCTGACGCCCTTCAGCTGCGAGAGAAAACGCTCGCGCGCGTCGACGGCGATGAGGTTCAAGTGGAAGGTCTCGCGGAAGGTCGCCGAGACCTGCTCGAACTCGCCCTGCCGGAGCAGACCGTTGTCGACGAAGATGCACGTGAGGCGATCGCCGAGCGCCTTGTGACAGAGCACCGCCGCGACCGACGAATCGACGCCGCCGGAGAGGCCGCAGATGGCGTGCTCGTCGGGGCCGACGCGATCCTTCACGGCCTGGATGGCGTCGTCGGTGAACGAGCCCGGCGTCCACGTGGGCTCGAGGCCGCTCACCTCGAAGAGGAACGACGCGATGACGTCGCTGCCGCGCGGGGTGTGGACCACCTCGGGATGGAACTGCACACCGTAGATCTTCCGCGCGGCGTTGGCGACGGCGCAGAAGGGCGTGTTCCCGGAGGTGCCGACGGTCTCGAAGCCGGGCGGCATGCTGACCACGCGGTCGCCGTGGCTCATCCAGACCTCGAGCGACTCACGCCGCGCGAAGCGATGGAAGATGCCCTCCGGCTCGTCGACGATCACCTTGGCGAGGCCGAACTCGCGCTTGTCGGCGTGCTCGACCTTGCCGCCGAGCAGGTGCGAGAAGAGCTGCATGCCGTAGCAGATGCCGAGGATGGGAACGCCGAGCTCGAAGATGCGCTTGTCCACCTGCGGCGCGCCCTCCTCGTAGACGCTCGCGGGACCACCCGAGAGGATGATCGCGCCCGGCGCCTTGGCGCGGACCTGCTCGAACGAGAGCGTGCACGGGTGGATCTCGCAATAGACCTTCGCCTCGCGCACCCGGCGCGCGATGAGCTGCGTCGTCTGCGAGCCGAAGTCGAGGATGAGGACGAGGTCCTTCGCCATGCGCACTCGGTAGCACGCGGGCGCGGGCGGCAAAAGCCACAGCGCGGTGCGGTCAGGGCGCGGAGCCGGAGCGGGCAGGCGCAGCCGGCGCAGCCGGCGCAACAGCCGATGGCGCCGGCGCCGCGGTCGACGTCGCGGCGCGAACGGCGCCGAGCGGACCCAGCTCCAGCATCGCGAAGAGCATGAACGACGTGATCACGACGAAGCGGATGGCTTCTCCGCGCTCGTAGCGCGAGAGCCACGCGCTGCTCGCGCGTCGGAGCGCGGCGAGGCCGAGACCGAGCGGGATGATCGGCGCGATGAAGGGGACGATTCCTCCGGCGGCAGGCGGGATCTCGAGCTCCGCGGTCTCGCTGGCCGAGAACGTCACGATGATCATCGCGATCCCGAGGAGCACGGCGCCGACCGTCGCGATCAGCATGCCCGTCGAGCGCGACGAGCCGAGCGAGCGCGCCGCGAGCGCCGCCGCCGCGACGAGCGCGATCACGGCGAGGACACCGCTCGCGAGCGGCGAGTCGCCGCGCATGGCATGACCGATCGGCGCGAGGACCATCGGCGCGAGGCGCAGCACGTAGAACGCGACCACGGCGGGGACCATGATCGCCGCCGCGAACGTCAGCTTGGCCTTCGGCGGCCATGGCGGCGACGCGTCGACAGCCGCCGGCGTACGGCTCGCGCGCATCGGCGTGAGCGGCGGCGTTAGAGCCGAGTCGCGCGTCGTGATCCCCGAAGTTCGCAGCTTGTCCTTGTTGCTGCTGTCGGGGGACCGCTGGGACGGCGGGGCGTCGGCGCGCATCGGCTCCGGGCGATCGCTCCGCGACGAACGACTGGCCGCGCGCGGATCGAGCACGGGCGGTATCGACGACTGGCCGGACGACGTGGCCCGCCGCGAGTTGGGCGCCTCGAGATCGAGATCGAGATCGAGCGCGGGGTCGTCGTTCACTTCGAGGTCGATGTCGCGCGGAGCGCCCGCCTCGGGCGCGCGTGGAGCCGGCGCAGGCTCCGCGGACCGCGCCGGGGGCTGCGAAAGACCCAGCGTGGGCGGCCCGCCGTTACGAGGGGGCGGCGCAGCGCGCTTCGAAGGCGGTGGCACGTCGGCGTCGGGCAGGTCGAGCGACCCGATGGCACGCTCCGCGTCGCGAATGACGTCGGCTGCGGTACGCGGCTTCGCGGCCTCGATCGGCCGCGAGACCGACTGCGGCGGGTCGGGGTCGCCCCAGCTCACCGCGTCGTCGGGGGAGCTCAGCGTGAGCAGCGACGAGCCGCGACGCTTCGCCGCCGACCGGCCCGCCTTCAACACGAGCGACGGGATGCGCTGGCTCGGCGGCTCGGGAGGGGAGTCGTCGGAGCGTGGGTCGCTCCGGCCTGCTGCGAGGTGCTCGTCGATCGCGGGACTGGACTCCTCCTTCTTCTTTCCCAGTACCACGGCACCGAGGCGCTTCGACTCCGGGACCTTCGGCTCGAGATTGGCGGCGGAGGCGAGCTCCGGCTCGGTATCGACGCGCTGGCGACGCTTCCCGCGCAGCTCGCGGCGAACCTTCTCGAGCTCCTCGCGAACGACGCTCGCGTCCGCGTAGCGCTTCTTGCGATCGCGATCGAGGCAGCACGTCACGATCTCCTCGAGCGACTCCGGCGCCGCCGGCGCCATCTTGCGGAGGCGCTGCACGCTGCGCGTGCGTACGAGCTTGAGCACCGCATTCGCATCCGCAGCCTCGAACGGCGTCTCGCCGACGAGCAGCTCGTAGAGGATGACGCCCATCGCCCAGACGTCGGCGCGGCGGTCGACGTCCATCGCCGTCGTGATCTGCTCGGGCGCCATGTAGTGCGGCGTTCCGATGAGCATCCGTTGCTCCTTCGCGCTCAGCGCCCCCACCGTCTGGTAGAGGCATGCGCCGAAGTCGAGCACCTTGGGGATGATCTTGTCGCCCTCGCGCGCGAGGAAGATGTTCGCGGGCTTGAGATCGCGATGAACGACGTTCTGCTTGTGCGCGGCAGCAACGGCGTCGGCGACGGGGATCATGATCTCGAGCGCCTCGGAGGCGGGGAGCCGTCCGTCGCTCGCGCCGAGATACTGCTCGAGGTCCTGACCCGAGAGCAGCTCCTGCACGATGAACGGCGTGCCGTCGTCGTCACGCGCGACGTCGAACACGTCGACGACGTTGGGATGACGGATGGCAGCAGCGGCGCGCGCCTCGCGGAGGAAGCGCATCACGTCGTCTTCGTTGCCCGTGTGCTCCTTGTTCAGGAGCTTGATGGCGACCTTGCGTCCGAGCGAGACGTTCTGCGCTCGATACACCTCTCCCATGCCGCCTATGCCGAGGCAGTCTTCGAGCAGGTACTTTCCACCGAGGAAATCACCCTTGCGCTCGCCCTCTTTTGCCGCCGCGTGGCCTCCCACTTCGATGAG
>JAYTZB010000599.1:0-2017 GCA_043742085.1 Polyangiaceae bacterium | reverse complement strand
CCGATGAGGATCCGCGGCGTGTGCGCCTTGTTGCGTCCCGCGACGAAGGCGACGGCCTTGCCGAGCGCGAGCGCGAGCTCGGGCGTCATGGGGTGGACGTTGGCGGTCCCGCGGATGCCGTCCGTGCCGAAGAGCTGGCGCTCGGCGCGCGGCGCGGACTTGCCGCCCTTGCCGTTGGTCTTTTCGCGGGTTCCGGCCTGCTTCTTCGCGGTCTTCTTCGTAGCGACGACGTCTGCCATGTTCTCTCCGGGCCCCTCAGTCTCTGAAATTCATGAACGAGAGCTCGATGTCCATGTCGAGCCCGCGCACGAGCGCCATGGCCTTCTGGAGATCGTCTCGGTTCTTGCCGGTGACGCGCACCTGCGCGTCCTGGATCTGTGCCTGCACCTTGAGCTTCGCGTCCTTGATGCCGGACACGATCGCGCGCGCCGGGTCGCCTTCGATGCCTTCCTTGACCTTGACGAGGATGCTCGCGCCGCCCTTGGCGGTCTTCGTCGGATCCTGGACGTCGAAGAACTTCAGTCCCACCTTCCGCTTGATGAGCTTCTCCTGGAGGACGTCGAGCGCGGCGTTCGCGCGGTCCTCGCTCGTCGAGCGGATGGTGAGCCCGGCGTCGGTCTTCTCGATCTCGGTGGCGGTGTCCTTGAAGTCGTAGCGCTGCGCGAGCTCCTTCTGCGCCTGGTTCAAGGCGTTGTCGACCTCGTTCCAGGGCACCTTCGAGACGATGTCGAAGCTCGGCATGGCAGCCGGCAGGCTACAGGCTATCGACGCAACTCTAAAGGGCGACGGGCGGGTCCTCGGGGAGGCCGAGGAGCTGGGCTCGCGCCTCGCCCACGAGATAGAGCGAGCCGCAGATCACGATCGGCGCGTCGTCCTTCACGATGCGGCGCGCATGCGCGAGCGCCGCGGGGAGCGTTGCCGCGACGTGCCCGGCGGAATGCGCAGCGAGGAGCGAAGGGGCCGTCGCAGCTCGACCGCGCGGCGCCACGTAGATGCGCGGGCAGGGAAGCGCGGCGAGCACGTCGAGCATCGAGGCCCAGTCCTTGTCGGCAAGGGCACCGAAGATGATCGCGCCCGGGCTCGCGGTGCTGCCCCCGGTGCTGCTTTCGGCGAGCGCGAGGACGAGCGCGCGCGCGCCGTCGGGGTTGTGCGCGCCGTCGAGGATCCACGTGCCGCGCAGCGGGCCGGTCGCGACGTCGACCTGCTCGAAGCGTCCGGGCCAGCACGTGGCGGCGAGCCCTTCGCGACGCGCGGCCTCGTTGATGCCGAGCTCACGCGCGATGCGCGAGGCGATGCGCGCGTTGTCGTGCTGGTAGGCGCCGCGGAGGCCGAGGGCGATGGCGTCGCGCGTGACCGCGTCGGGATCGTCGCCCATCACGATGGGCAGCGCGCCGGCGGCGAGCGCGACGTCGAGCGCGGCGGCGCGGACCTCGGGAGCCATCGGGCCGAGGACGATCGGCACGCCGCTCTTGGCGATGCCGGCCTTCTCGCGCGCGATCTCCTCGAGCGTGTTGCCGAGCTTGTCCATGTGGTCGAACGCGACGCGCGTGATCGCCGAGACCTTCGGTGGCGGAACCACGTTGGTGGCGTCGAGGCGCCCGCCGATGCCGACCTCGATGACGGCGAGGTCGACGGCGTTCTCGCGGAACGCGAGAAAAGCGGCGAGGGTGGCGGTCTCGAAGAACGAGAGCTCGGGGCCGATCTCGAGCGCGCGCCCCAGGACGGCGGCGAGCTCGTCGTCGGAGATCGGCTCACCGTCGATACGAATGCGCTCCGCGAAGCGACACAGATGAGGAGAGGTGTAGAGGCCGGTCTTCTTGCCGGCGGCGCGGGCCATCGACTCGACCATGGCGCACGTCGAGCCCTTGCCGTTGGTGCCGGCCACGTGCACGACCTGGAACGCGCGCTCGGGGTTGCCGGCAAGCGTGCATGCTGCACGCATCGCGTCGAGGCCCAGGCGCATGCCGAGCGGAACGCGCGCGTAGAGCGCGTCGAGCGCGCGCGCGAGGTCTCGCGG
>JAYTZB010000598.1:0-5097 GCA_043742085.1 Polyangiaceae bacterium | reverse complement strand
TTCGTCAGACGTTGGCCGCGCGCGCGGCTCGCCTACGCGGCCTACGCCGTCCTGTTCATCGTCGCGTCGCAGGCGTCGATGATCGTTCTTGACGAGTGTTTCCTCACGACGCTGACGCGCTGGTGCTGGAGCCACGACCCTGCGAATGTCGTCTCGAACGATTGGTTCACGGTGCGCGTCGCCCGCGCCGTCTTCGGGATGGCCCCGTCTCGGCATGTCGTCGCGTCGGTCTCCGAGGCGCTCGTGCTGGCCACGGCCGGGGCCGTCATCGTCTCCGTCTTCCGCTCGCGCCGGCTCGCCGTGCTGCGCGCATCCCACCACTAGACCCCTAACCCGAGCATGACCACGCCTTCATCACGCGGGTGAGTGCCACGAGGAGAGCTCAGGACGCCGTTACCTCGACGGGGCAGCGCAGCGAGTCGGCGACGAAGCAGCAGTTCTCCGCATCGGGCGAGCAGCGCACGCACGCGCTCGACATCATCTGCAACGACAGTGAGGTCGACCGCGAGCCGCATCGAAGCCCTACGATGAAGTGCCCTCACTCCACCAAGGATCGAGGTGCAGTAGCGGCCCAGCAATAGAGGCCCGCGTTCTCTCGCGCCGCGTGAGCCTGGAGCGCGACCAGAAAAGCCTTCACGGCGTCCGCGCGCACGAGATGCAGGTCGACGCCTACGTCGAATGCAGCGAGCGCCTGACGGATGTTCTCATGCTCGCGCAGGAGCTCTTGCGCGTCCTCGGGTGCGTACCGCGCGTACCCAGCGAAGAGGCTTCGCTCCTCGCCGTCGAGATGCTCGAGCACGCGGCTCTGCATGATGCCGATCGTTGCGCCGACATCTTCACGATCGCCCTCCGCGATGCCCTTGACGACGCTCTCTGCGAGAGCCACCAGATCGTCATGGTCCGCGCGCAGGAACTTCGCGATCCGGACGGGCTCGGGGAAGTCCAGCTCGGCATCGACGCCGCTCGTTCCGGTCGAAAGGCGGATGGCCTCGTCGAGCTCGCGGTCGTGCTTCGACCTGGTCTCCGCCCGGCGGTGTAGCGCGTTGCCGACAGCCTCCCCGGCAACGGCGCCGGCCGACGCACCGACGATCATCCCGATAGGACCGGCAACGACGCCCGCCGCCGCTCCGGCGATGATGCCGAGACCTGCTCCAACCTCTCCGGGGAGCGACGCTCGCGCGGGCGCGGTCCGACAGTCTCCTCCGGCGAGGCTCTTCTCGTTGACGTGCGTGCGCATGGGATCACCTTTCTCTCACGGGCCTTCTCAATCGCTGCCGCCTTCCGTGTGTGCGCGCGGGGCGACCTCGCCGGACGGCTCCTCCCCCCGCGTCCGCTCGCCGTGCTCGTGCCCGTCGGCGACGTCGTCGTCGAGAAAAGAACGATGCGGGGTCGTGCGAGGCGTGCCCTCGGGGCCTTCCGGTTCATTTGCTGGGTTCATCCTGGCCTCCATCAGGTGTTTTCGAGATCGATGTGGTCGACTTCGAGCAGAGCAGACGCCGGAACGACGCGATTGTCTCAAACCGGCTGACGCAAGCGTCGTGCCATGGCGTAACCGGGGCCGTCGGTACGCCCGCGTGCATAGGGCTCGCGGCGGCGCAGATTCTTCGCCAGCGTCCGGCAGCTTGGACCAGCAGACTCGTATCTCACACGGCGGCCGGCACTCCGAGCGCCGTCGCGAGGCGTCGTAGGAGCTCCGGGTAATCGAGCGGTTTGGTCAAGAGCACGATCGGCGGGTGGTCGAGCGGATCCACCGCATGCTGGAGTGACTGCGGGTAACTGGTGACCATGATGATAGGCATCGCGCGGCGGCGAGTGCGCGCGTACTTGCCGACGGCGAGGCCGTCCGCGTGCATAAGATGGAAGTCGGTCACCAGCGCCTCGGGCACCGGGCTCCGGGTCAGACGTGCGATGGCCGCCGCGCCATCCGTCGTCACTTCTGCCTCGTAGCCGTCGCTGCGAAGCATCCGCGCGAGAAGCCCGGCGCTGCGGGCGTCATCGTCCACGACGAGGACGAGCGGACGATTATCGAGACGGAGTTGCATCGGAGTCGGGTTCGGACGCGGACCTTCAATCGCCGTGCCGTCCTGGATTGCCGCGCTCACCCGGTTCGGGCTCGGTCCCATCCGCGCCGATTGCACGCCCCCGCAACTGATGCGCGGGCCCCCCGGCACAGCCGCCACGCGAAAGGTGGCGAACACGGCCTCCGGACGATGCCGATCCCTCCCGCCCGCTCCGTGGCGGACGGACTCACTTCGCGACGAGGACGAGAACGTCGTCGCTGTCGCGAGCGAAGCGCAGGGCGAGCTGGTGCGCGATCGTGATGGGATGCTCGCGCAAGAGCGCGAGGTCCTCCTCGATCGACGCTCGCGATTCGATCCCGTCCGTGTAGAGGATCAGGATCTCGCCCGCCCCGATCGCGCTTTCCTCGACGCGGGCGCGCCACCCGCGCTGCGGGGAGCCCACGATGAACGAGCTGGCTCCAAAGCGACGCTCCGAGTGCGGTTGCACGAGCTGCACCGTGATGTTGCCGACGGCAGCGAGCTCGAGTTTTGGCGCGCCGCCCTCGGCGACCGAGACGACGGCCATCACCACGCCACGCGTCGATCCGAGCGCATCGTGGCACGCCTCGATGATCGCCTGCGGTGTGTCGCTCCGGTGCTCGAGGAACACCCGCATCGCAGCGCTGGCGGCAGCTCTCGCATCCGGGCCGTGTCCGAGGCCATCGCAGACGCCAACGACGACCCTGTCATCGCGGCGGACAATGCATGCATGATCTCCGCTCATGGGCTCGTCGCGATAGGGCCGGCCGTATATCCCCACCTCGCGCTGCCGAGGGGCTTCGCCATCGAAGAGCCGCGCCCGAACGCACGTCCCCTCGCGAATTCGAACGTCGATGTCGACCTCGTCGGCGAGCTCACGCAGCGCCGCGAGGCCCGCGCCCAAGCTTCCGGTCTCGCGCGGCGCTCCCTCGAGCGCGCGGGTGGGGTCGGTCATGCCCTCGCCCCGATCGGCGGCGGAGATCTCGACGCCGCGATGCGCCCCGCGCGTGATCGGGCGGACCGCGACCTGGCCATACCTCGCGTGCTTCAACTGGTTGTGTGCAAGCTCGCTCGCGATCGTCGCGAGGCGCGCGCCGTCGACGTCGCTCATCTGCTGCGTTCGCGCGACGTCGCGCGCCATCTGCCTGGCCGCCGATACCGAAGCTTCGTCGACGATGGAGAGCGCGTCCTCCGTTCCGAGCCACTCGTCGATCAGAAACGCCTCCACTTGGTCACCGTTACCTTGGTGCCCGCGCCTGCCACCGATTCGAGCTCGAATTCGTCCACGAGGCGGCGGCTTCCCGAAAGACCAAGGCCCATCGAGCGCGCGGTGGTGTACCCCCCTGCGAGGGCGCGTGGAATGTCCGCGATGCCCGGGCCGGTGTCGAGGAAGACGATGCGAAGGCCGAGCCGAGACCCGTCCGACACCTCCTCGATGCACGCAGATCCCTTGCCGCCGTGAACGAGGGCGTTTCGCGCGAGCTCCGAGGTGGCGGTGGTGATGGCGGCCGTCGCGAACGAGTCGAACTTGCGGAGCTCCGCGATGTCACGGACGCGACGGCGCACCCTGATGATGTCGTCCTCGCAGTCGATAGGGATCTCGTGGGTGGCCGCGACGGTGATCATCGGTCAGGGAGTCGATTCGGAACGATGTGCCCGAGGAGCGCGAGCCCATCGTCGAGATCGAGAGCCGTACGGACGCCCGCCATGTCGTAGCCCATGCGTACGAGCGTGGCGGCCACCTCCGGCCGCATCCCGACGAGGACGGTGCTCGTTCCCATGAGCTTCGCCATCCGGCCGGTCTCCGCGAGGATCCTCGCAACATAGGTGTCGACCATGTCGAGACCGCTGATGTCGACGACGAGCCCCGTCGTGCCGCGGTGCTCGATCTCCGAGAGCACGTCCGCCTGGAACGCCTCGGCGACGGCATCCCGCAGCTCGATCTGGATGCTCACCAGCAGCGTCGAGCCGATGTGCAGAATGGGGATCTGCCCTGCCATACGGTCAGGCGCCCTTCGACGCGATCGTCTTGCCGACCATGCCGAGCGCGAGCTCGATGCCGTCGCTCAGGCGGCTCACCGTGTGCATCGACGAGACGTCCACGCCGAGCTGCACGACCGTCCGCGCCACCTGCGCCGTGATGCCCGTGAGCACCGTTTGGGCGCCGAGGAGCCGCACGGCGGCGGTGGTCTTGAGGAGGTGGTCCGCGACGCGCGTGTCGACGACGGGAACGCCGGCGATGTCGATGATGATGCACCGCGCCTGCGTCTCGACGACGTTCATGAGGACGCTCTCCATGATCTGCTGCGCCCGGTGGCTGTCGACGGCTCCGACCAGAGGAAGGAGGAGCACGCGGTCGTAGACGCGGATCACGGGCGTCGACAGCTCGCGGATCGCGGCCTGGTGACGCCCAAGGGCGTCTAGGTTCGCGGCGATGTACGTGTCGATGGCGAGCGCGACGTCGAAGAAGACGATGCGCTGCACACTGACGAACGCGGCGCCCGCCTCGGCCGGATCCTTGATCTCGGCGTAGAAGCGCTCGTGGATGAGCTGGAGGTACTGGCGGTACGCGCCGAGGTACCACTTGGGCGGCATGCCGATCCGTTCGTGTGCCGCGCCCACGCGGAGGCGGTCCTCGACGTATGCGCTGTCGCAGCGCCCGGCGAAGAGCCCCATAAAATACTCGCGCTGCGTGCGTTTTACGCGCCTTATCGTGGCTTCGTCCGGGAAAAACTTCCGCGTCTCGGGGTGCGAGAGCAAGAGCCCGTAGAAGTCTTCGACGATCGCGTCGGTGATCTTCTCGGCGAGCGGGCGGAGCGAGGCGAGCCGCGTGAGATCCTCGTCGGTGAGCGCGAAGAAGGTGCGTCGGCTCGCGATCTCAGCCTCGTCGAGGTTCAGGATGCTCATGTACTTGCGGTGGCCCATCAATCTCTCTCTCGGTCTCGCCAGACATTGACGCACGAGCCCAAGCATCATTACCACAGCAGAGCTATGGACCGAGACCGTGCCATCGACGTCCTCGTGCGATTCGCGCGCCTCGTCTCCGATGCTGCAGCGC
>JAYTZB010000597.1:0-1912 GCA_043742085.1 Polyangiaceae bacterium | reverse complement strand
CATTTCAGTGTCGCACAGGCCACGCAAGGGCGCCGCAGCTCTTCCGTGGGGATTGGCGGCTGCGTAGGGGTGCGTACGGCTGCGTACCGCCGCGTCAGGCTGCGTCAGGGGTGAGGCGATGGAGTCCGGACCACCCGCAGCATCAGGCGCCGCTTCCGTTCGGCGTCGCAGGACTCGTGATGATGGCCGGTTCCATCCTTCATCGCGCAGCGTGCGGCGCCGACGCCGAGGCCGGCGTCGCAGACCGAGCACACATCGACGACCTCCCGGCACTGCGAGCAACGCAGCTCGAGGCCCTCGGTCAGATCACCGGCGCCAGCCCCCATCCGTTCCCCCATGCGATGGATGGTAGCGCGTCGCGAATGACGGTCGAGGGGCCGCGCGCCTCGCGGAGCGCTATGCGCATGTTGTGTACCGGGAGCTCTGGCAGCCTCGAGTGGGACCCTCGATGACCCTCGATCACCCTCGGTGGCGGGTCAGGCTCTTCACGGTTGCGACGAGCTCCTGAGGCTCGATCGGCTTGGGGACATGGACGTCGTAGCCGGCGAGCATCGCGCGGGTGCGGTCCTCCGACCGCGCGAATGCGGTCAGTGCCAGCGCCGCCGTCCTGCCGCCCTCGCTCGTCGAGAGCGCGCGCACGTCGCGGATGAAATCGTAGCCGTCGCGCTCGGGCATGCCGATGTCACTCACGATGACGTCAGGGCGCTCGGACTTCAGCAATGCGAGACCCGCATCGGCGGACGACGCGGTGATGACCTCGGCGCCGGCATCGACCAGCACCGACAGCACCAGATCCCGTGCGTCGGGCTCGTCGTCGATGACGAGCACCCTGATGCCGGCGAGCGAGATGTCCGGGGGGCGAAGCAGCGGTGCGCGCGCGCTCGTCGGCGGCTCGCGTGATGCCTGACGGACGCTGGGCGCCGCCCGGACCGGAAGGCTGACGATGAACGTCGTGCCTCGACCTTCGCCCGCGCTCTCCGCGGCCACGCTGCCGCCATGGAGCTCGACGAGCTGCTTCGCGATCGAGAGCCCGAGGCCGAGGCCGCCGTACTTGCGCGTCGTCGACGAGTCGGCTTGCCGGAAGCGTTCGAAGATGTACGGGAGGAACGCGGGGCTGATACCGATGCCCGTGTCCTCCACGCGGAGCTCGAGGTGTGCGCTCAGCAGCGCGACGCTGACCTCGATGCTGCCGCCCTTGGGCGTGAACTTGACGGCGTTGTTGAGGAGGTTCCACACGATCTGCTGGAGCCGATTGGGATCGCCCAGCATGGAGCCCGCGCTCGGGTCGACCGTCTTGCCCAGCGTGATCGACTTTGCGTCCGCGGAAGGTCGCAGCGACTCGAGCACGGCTTCGACGATCGGACCGAGAGCGATCTCCTGGACGTCGAGGCGGATCTTCCCCGACACGATGCGGTTCATGTCGAGGAGGTCCTCGATGAGCTGCGCTTGCGCGCGGGCGTTGCGCGCGATGGTCTGCAGCCCCCGATGGAGGTCGGAGCCTCCCTCGGCACGCGCCAGCAGGATCTCCGACCAGCCGAGCACGGCGTTGAGGGGCGTGCGCAGCTCGTGCGAGAGCGTCGCGAGGAACTCGTCCTTGATGAGACTGACGCGCTCGACCTCGGCACGTGCTGCGCGCTCGGCCTCGAGGAGGCTGGCGCGGTCCTCGGCCGACTGCTTCGCGGCCTCGTAGAGCCGGGCGTTGTCGATGGCGATGGCGGCGTGCGCGGCGACCCCGACGACGAGGCGCTGGGCGCGCTCGCTGAACACGTTGGGCTCGGGGTGACCGAAGAAGAGACCGCCGATCACCTCGCCCGACCGGGTCTGGACCGGAACGGCGAGATAGCTCCGCACGGGCAGGTGACCCGACGGCATGCCGTGGTGCGGGCCCATCGTGCCGTAGCGAGGATCGACG
>JAYTZB010000596.1:0-13433 GCA_043742085.1 Polyangiaceae bacterium | reverse complement strand
TGTCGACGCAGGCACCCGAGCAGAGGCTATGCGCGCACGCATCGACCGAGGCGTCGCTCGCCGGGTTCGACCCGTCGCGATAGCACGTGAGGTCGGTGGCGCAGTGATAGGTCACGGGACAGTCGGCGTCGGTCGCGCACGGCGCGACGCCGTCGGCGAGCATCGTCGCGCTGCTACAGCCCAACCCGCTCGACACGATCGCGAGCGCCACAGCAAGGAGCGCCAGCACGGCGGCGCGAGCCCAATCACGTTGCTTCATACGAGGGACGGCACTCTTCTCGCGTCCGCGGACGCAAAGGGGGGATGGGCATCATAGAGCACGCGTACGGGGGCTCACAGCTAACCGCCGCTCCTGAGGACGACGAGCGACGAGCAAGAAGCGACGACCCAAGATGGACGATGCCGCGCGGTGCGTTCGCGAGACACGGCGACGCGTCGCCGGAGCTGAGCGCATGTGTGCGCGAACAAATAGAAGCGAGGCGCGTCGGTGAAGTCGTTCCGGTGGGCGGCTCAGTTCGTCTAGAGTGGCGAGTCGGGTCTTCGGCACGCCGCCCGCGCGCGCCACGGCCCTGCTTCACATGCAACAACGTGCACTTCTTCGTGGGTTTGCGGTCGCGGTCGTCGCGGCTGCCTGCGCCTTGGTTCTCGCCGGCTTCGGCTGCGGAACCGGTACGGCGCTCGAGAACGGCATCGCCCCCTGCAGCGCGGACATGGACTGCCCGCCCGACTACCACTGCGCGCTGACGTTGACGTGCTACCGAAACGGCTCGGACCCGGCGAGCGACGCGTCGACCGACGCGTGCAGCGGGAGCGTGTGCTCCGGCGCCTGCGTGGACACGAGGAGCGATCGCAGCAACTGCGGCACCTGCGCGAAGAGCTGCGCGGCGGGCGAGGTCTGCTCGCAGGGCGCATGCGCCCTGTCGTGCGGTGGCGGCACGAGCCTCTGCGACGGCGCCTGCCACGACACGAAGGCCGATCCCAAGCACTGTGGCGGATGCGGCAAGGCCTGCGCGGCGGGCCTCGTGTGCTCGGACGGCGCGTGCGCGCTCGACTGCGCGGGCGGCGCGACCAACTGCAGTGGCGGCTGTGTGAGCACGAAGACGGACGTGGCGAACTGCGGCGCGTGCGGCAACGCGTGCGCGAGCGGCTTCGCGTGCAAGAACGGCGTCTGCGCGACCACCTGCGGCGGCAACGATACCCTCTGCACGCCGAGCGGCGCGGGCGACGCGGGCGACGCGGGCGCTCCTTACTGCTCGAACCTGGGCGCCGATCGCAAGAACTGCGGCGCCTGCGCGCTGACCTGCGCGCCCGGCCTCGTCTGCTCGGGCGGCTCGTGCCAGGTGTCGTGCCAGGCAAACCTCGTCGAGTGTGGGGGTGTCTGCGTCGACCCGCTGTCCAGCCGCGCGTACTGCGGCGCGACCTCGGGCTGCGGTGTCGGAGGTATGGGCAGCGCGGGTAGCGCGTGCCCGAGCGGGCAGGTCTGCGCGGCCGGCATGTGCCAGGTCTCGTGCCCCAACGGTCAGACGAACTGCGGCGGCACGTGCATCGATCCGTCCACGAGCCTCGCGCACTGTGGAGCGACGCCAGGCTGCGGCGCGCCGGGCGGCAGCAGCGGCGCGGTCTGCCCTGCCGGCAACGTGTGCAGCAACGGCACCTGCAAGGTGGCGTGTCCGGGAAGCCAGATCGTGTGCGGGGGCGCCTGCGTCGATCCGCAGACCAGCCTCGCGTACTGCGGCGCGACCCCGGGCTGCGGCGTGGCCGGCGCGGGCAGCGACGGGATGCCGTGCGCAGCGGGCACGGTGTGCGGCAACGGCGTGTGCTCCGTCTCCTGCCCCGGCACGCAGATCAACTGCGGCGGCGTCTGCATCGATCCCTTCACGAGCCGCGCGAACTGCGGCGCGACCGGGGCGTGCGGCGTCGGCGGCGGCAGCGCCGGAACGTCGTGCGCAGCCGGCAACGTGTGCGCGAACGGCTCCTGCGGCGTGTCGTGCCCCGGTCTCCAGATCGAATGCGGTGGGGTGTGCATCGATCCGCTGACGAGCCGCTCCAACTGCGGGGCCAGCGGCGCGTGCGGCGCTGGCGGCGGCAGCGCTGGCGCTGCGTGCAACAACGGCAACGTGTGCAGCAACGGCAGCTGCCAGGTCTCCTGCCCCGGCACACAGATCAGCTGCGGCGGCACCTGCATCGATCCGCAGACCAGCCGCTCCAACTGCGGAGCGACGTCAGGCTGCGGCGCAGCCGGTGGCAACGCAGGCTCGGCGTGTACGAATGGCAACGTCTGCGCGAGCGGGAGCTGTCAGGTGTCATGCCCGGCCTCGCAGGTCGAATGCAACGGCGTCTGCATCGACCCGCAGACCAGCCCCTCCAACTGCGGCGCCACACCTGGTTGCGGTGCGCCCGGCGGAGCCCCCGGCAGCGCCTGCGGCGCGGGCAAGGTGTGCACGTCCGGCGCGTGCACGGCGAGCTGCTCGGCGCCGCTCATCGCGTGCAGCGGAACGTGCGTCGACCCGCGATTCGACCCGGGTCATTGCGGCAGCTGCAACGCCTGTCCCGCGGTACCGAACGCGATCAACTACTGCCTCTCCGGCACGTGCGGCATCGCGAGCTGCACGAGCGGTTTCGCCGACTGCAACAAGGTCGTTGCCGACGGCTGCGAGACCAACACGAGCACGAACAACAACAGCTGCGGGTCGTGCGGCAAGGTCTGCGGCGCAGGAACGGCCTGCGGCGGAGGCACATGCGTCGCCTCGACGACGGTGTGCAGCACGGTCAGCGAGGGCTCCGACCTCTCGCTCTCTTGCCCCGGCGGCACGGTGATGCGCGCCATCGACTTCGCGAGCTACGGCACGCCCAACGGGGCGTGCGGCGCGTTCACCATCGGCGGCTGTCACGCAGCCAACTCGAGTGCGATCGTGTCCGGGACATGCCTGAACCAGGCGTCGTGCGTGGTCAGCGCCACCAACGGCACGTTCGGCGATCCCTGCGGCGGAACTTTCAAGCGTCTCTACGTGCAGGTTACATGCTCTCCCTGACGCAGAACGACACGTGACGCGAGCCGCTCCGTCTCGCGCAGCTACGCGGAAGAGAAAAATCGTTGGCCTGCTCTTCGTGCTGGTGGCGTCATTCTCGGTGCGCGTCTGGGCACAGAGCCCCTCCGTCGACGCTGCCGCCGATGCGGCGACGGATGCGTCGGCCGACGCCGACGCCGATGCGGGCGCGCTGGCTCCGGCGCTGACCGCTCCGCCTCCGGGCAAGCGTGTCGACCTCGACCTCGTCCGCAAGGGCAGCCGTCTGCTCGACGACAAGGACCTCGTCCAGCGCGGCGGCGGCCTGCTGCCGGTGATTCGCCGTCGTCGCGCGGACGCCGGCGCGGACGCCGCCGCGGTCGCCGCGAGCGCAGGCGCCGACGCATCAGCGCCGGCATCGGCGGCCGACGTGGCAGAGGCCGGTCTCGAGGACGCACGCGCCGACGACGCAGGAGCCGACGACGCCGGTGTGGACCGCGCCGGCGCCGCGACCGCCGAGCCGGACGCCGCCGTTCCAGCGGAGAAAGGCAAGACCGCGACGGCTGGGCAAGCCGCACGCGGCAAGGGCGCGTTCATGGCGCCGAAGGACGTCCTGCCGATGAACGGCATCGCGCAGTCGCCCCTCGCGAAGCTCGGTGTGCCGCTCGCGGCGGTCCCCGCGGCCGCGACCGTGGCCGCAGCCGGTGCCATCGCGGTCTGGCCCGCGATCCTAAAGGTGCTCACGGGGCTCTTGAAGAGCTTCGCCGCCGCCTTCCTGAAGAATCGCGAGAAGAAGAAGGCCAAGATCCAGAGTCGGAAGACCTACGACGTGCTGGGCATGGCCATCGGTCCGGCCGAGCTCGCTGCGGTGGCGATCGCCGCGATCGTGTACGGCCTCGGCGCTTGCTACGTGTTCCAGGGCAAGAAGATGCAGCTCGGGTTCGTCGCTCAGCAAGAAGGGCTCGTGCTCGGCCTCTACTTCTCACGGAGCATCGTCCGCTTCGTCTATCAGCGCGTGCAGAAGCTCTCGACGCAGTACCGCTTCTGGATCGGCGGCGGCGTCATCTGTCTCGTCTCGGCGTACCTCGGGACGATGCTGGGCACGGTTGGCTTCGAGATCGAGGAGTCGAAGGGACCCGAGGACGCGAAGCGGCTCGTCAACATGAAGGCGTGGCTCCTCGGCATCGCGTTCGCAATGGCGGTCGGCTTCTGGCTCGCGAACCTCGCCGCCCCTGGGAAGCTGTTGCAGTCGGGCCGGATGATGCTCTCGGGCGCCGCGCTCGCCGAGATCCTTCCCTTCACGCCGATGCCCGGGAAGAAGATCTTCGACAGCAACAAGCCCCTTTGGGTGGCGCTCTTCCTGCTCGTCGTGCCTGGCTTCTACGTCATGAATTTCATGAAGTGAAAGTACGCCTGCGTGGCCCAGCGCCCGGCAGACGTCAGCGGAAGAGGATCTCAGCTCCCGCGAGGACCTCGAGATTGTTCGATCCCCCGGGCTCGAACCCCTTCGAGATGACGTCGCGCGCGTCGGCGCGCAGCGAGAGCCACTTGGCGACGCGCCCTCGAAAGCCCACTCCCAGGTGGCCGCGCGCGCTCAGGTCCGTGCCGAGCTTCCCGGCGACGACCTGGTAGGCCCCTCCTCCGCCCTCGACGATGGGCGTGAATTTGCCGGGCAGCAGATGGAAGAGCAGGTTTGCGGTGTACGAGAGGCCCGTGCTCGTATCGAGCTGGTTCGGCAGCGCGAGCCACTGGACCTCGGTCTCGATGGCGAATCGCGAGCTCACCTGGAAGCCCACGCGCAGCCCCGCGAGGCCGGACGAGCCAGGCGCCACGCGGCTCACGCCGTTCTGATCGCGATAGGCGTTCGAACCGAGGTTCCAGTCGCGCAGCGCGATCGTCGCGCCGCCGTGGAGCTCGACGTAGAGCGAGCGGGCCGGGAACGTGTCGGCGCCCGCGGAGGCGGGCAGGCCGAGCCGAACCGACTCGCCGGCTCCCACGTCGACGAAGGTGGTCCGCGTCGGTTCGTCTCCGACGGTGACGGCGACCTCGTGACGACCGGGCGGCAGGCCAACCCCCTTGATCGCGTCTTCGCTCGAGATCGCCACCAGCTTGCCGTCGATCCTAATGAGCGCGCCCGCGGGAACCGAGAGACGCCCGAGCTGTGTCACGAGCGTGGGCTCGAACGCGGCAGCCTTGAAGCCGTCGCACGAGTACGGAACGGTCTGCGGCTCGAAGGTCGGCGCGTTGAAGACGATCTGGTGCTCACCCTTGCGGACCAGGGATTTCGCGGGCAGCGCGATGCTGTCGCCGCCGTCGATCGAAGCGCGCGCGTTGGGCGGCCCCTTCGCCGATAGCTGGACGTCGCAACCGCGGCCTTGGAGAACGACCTTCAGGTCGGCGGCTCTGCCGGCCACCATGACCGTGTCGCGGGCGATCGTCTCGTAGGTATCCAGCGCGACGATGATGGTGTGTGGGCCGACGGTCACGTCGATGTCCGCAGGCGTGGTGCCGCGCGCGCCCTTGGCCTCCGAGTCGACGAAGACCTTCGCTCCCGGCGGCGTGGATTCGACGTGCAGCTTCACCTCGACGCGCGCCTCGATGTCTTGCACCAGCGCCTCGATGGCTGCGCGCTTCGGGTGGTCGGGTTCGAGCTCGAGCACCTTGGCGAACGCCTCCCTCGCGGCGGCGGTCTGCCCGAGCTTCAGGTAGGCGTTGCCGAGATACAGCGCGGTCTTTGCCGTTGGCTTCGCGTCCATCGAGGCCTGGAGCTGCGTCGCCGCGCGCTGGAAATTCCCGCCCTGAAATGCCGCGACGCCGCTCGCATAGAGCTCGGCGGCCCCCGCGCCGAAGGCGCCGGTCGAGCACAGGAAGAGCGCGGCGGCGATCCCGCGCGCGAGCACGGGATGTCGGCGCGCAAGTCGCGCCCGGGCCGCAGCCCGCGAGGAACGAACAGATGTCATGGGCTCGGCCAGTATGCCGGATCCGAACGCGAGGTTGCTAGTACGGCGAGGCTGCGATGGGATCGACTGCAGGCGTGTCGGCCGAGGTCACTCGCTCGTCAGGGCGGCGCGTCGCCGATCCAGAGCTTCACGATCTTGAGCTTGCCCGGGATGCGCGAAGGACCGATCTCGACCATCACGGCGGTGCCCGGAAGCAGCTTGTCGGGATGTGGCTGCGCAACGACCGCATCGAACGGCAGCTCGCCCTGCCCTTCGACCGTGACGCGTCCGAATCCTTGCTCGCGCTGGAACGCGACGATCGTTGCTTTCGTGCCTTGAGCCATGGCTCGCAGCATAGCCCGGACTTCGGTGTTGGTGGAGACCGGACGACGCGCCGGCGTGCGCCAGCATTCCGCGCTCAGCGCGAGGACGCGACCACCAGGAAGCCTTCGCCGCTCGCGCGCTCGAAGGTCACGCAGTCGCGAAGGCGCTCGGGCATCAGGCCCTCGCGGACCGAGGGCGCCTCGAACGACGGTGCCGCGGTCGCCGTGCCTGCGCAGGCATCGGACGCGTGGGCCACCGAGATGAGCCCGAGCACGCCGAAGAGCGTCGCCGCCGTGGCGAAGAGTGCCGAGAACCGACCGACCCGCGCTTCATCGTGATGCATGCTGAGCCTCGTTGCAGGCCCCGGACCAACGCACGCCGGCAGGCGATGGCGGACGCCGGCATTCGCGGCAACACGGCGATCCATCGGAAATGAAGCTCGATCGGCGCACGGTGGGGCTGTCCACAAGCGTCACGCGCATGACGCTCCGCGCTCCCGGGTCGAGTCACCGACGTGACGACCGCCACGGTCACCGCTCATCGCCCCTGGCGCGCGTCGAAGCGATCCGCGGACTACTCGAACAGCGACGGATGCCGGATCCAGACCTGGCTCGATGCCGTCGAGCACGCTGCCTGCGTGAGGTTCGCGTGCGCATCGGCGGCCGCGAGGTCGAGGCACTTGCCGGAGCTCTTCGCAACGAGCTGCCGCGTGTCAAGCGCCGCCGAGGCGTCGATGAGGTCGATGCGCCGCTGCATGGTGCCGGCGAGGCCACCGGCCGGCGACTTGAATGCGGCGACCGCCTTGCCGATAGCATCGCGATAGCCCGCCGTGCAGCGCTCGGACGCGAGGCACTTCTCGAAGAGGATGGGAAAGCTGCCCGACTGGTGAACGAGCTTCAGCGAGCCGACGTCGGAAACACGAAGGTCGCCGCCGTACGCCCAGCGCCTGGCCGTTGACCGACACGCGCGAGTAGCCCACGCGCGGCACGGGTGTCCGCGACCGACGTCACGTTGACGACGGTCTCGCCTTGATCGGAGTTCTGCTCCGGCGCCTCGGTCCCCGTCGTGTCCGAGGAGCCAGCGTCGGCCGCGCACGCGGCGAGCGCGAACGCCGCAAGCAGCCCGAGACAGCCCATCGCAACCGGCGTCATCGACCTCACGTGGTCGTCCCGTGGAGGAAACGACGTCGAGCGCGCGGTCTGCCGGCTGCCCGTGGGGCTACTTCGGTCCAGCTTCCTCGACCACCGCGACGACCTCGGGCGGCCGCTCGCTCGGCGGCGCCGCCGGGTCGCGCATGCCTTCGAGGATCGCGTTCACCTCGGCGCCGACGACGAGCGCGAGGCTCGTCAAGTAGAGCCAGAGCAGGATGACCGCGACGGTCGCGAGGCTTCCGTAGAACACCGCATAGTGCGCGATGGTCCGCACGTACGTGCCGAAGCCCCACGACACGAGCGCCCAAAGCGTCAGCGCGACGAAGGTCCCGCTCCACACCTTCCGCTGGATGCCCGGCGGATGGCGCACCGACGTTCGATAGAAGATGGCAAGACCCACGCTCAGCATCGCGATGAACACCACGAGGATGCCGAAGCGCTTCCAGCCTTGCGCGAGAAAATCGCTCGTTCCGCGGAAGAGCGCCGGGAGGTGACGCGCGCTGAGGCCCGACGCGGCGCCGTTGATCCAGAGGAGCGTCCACGTCACGGCCGCGATGGCCAGGAGGCCGCCCACCACCCACATCACGGCGATGAGCCGCTGGCGGAACCACGTGCGCGGCTTCGCGCCGACCAGGATCTCGAACACGTCCATCAGGTTGTGGACGCCGTTCGTGGTCAGCCAGAGGAAGCCGGCGATGCTGAGCGGCGCGATCGAGCGCGCGTTGGCGTCGGCGATCTCGTAGAGCTCGTGGCGGAAGAGGTCCGAGGCGGCGCGCGGCATCGCGCGATAGAGCGGCGCCGCCAGCTCCTCGGCGCCCTCGCGCTGGACCACGTTGCCGACCAGGAGTCCGACGAACACGAGGAGCGGGATCATCCCGAGGAAGAAGTAGAACGCCATCGTCGCCGCGTGATCGAAGGCGTGATGGATGAAGAGCCCTTGCACGACCTTGCGCGTGAGCTTCCACAGGCGCGCGGGAGGCGACGGACGTTGGATGACGGGAGCGCTCACCACGGCGTGCTCAGGGCGCGAGGGCCTGTGCGAGCGCGGCGTAGGCTGCGTTCGCATTCACGAAGCGCTCGTTGGGGGAGCGGGCGACGCACTGCGCGAACCACTCGTTGAAGCCTCGCGGAATGAACTCGCCGGCGCCGAGCTCGAGGGCGCGCATCGCCGCGATGGGAACCGGCTCGTCGGCGATCTCGCGCATGACGCCGATGTCGTTACCGGGCTTCAGCGCGGAACGCCAGAAGCTGCGGCCGGTCAGCATGTAGAATGCAATCAATCCCAGCGCCCACACATCGGTCGCGGTCGTGGTGCCCTCGCCTCGGGTCTGCTCGGGCGACATCCAGTTGGGCGTTCCGAGCGGCGACCCGAGGATGGTGAGGCTCTCCGCGATGATGCTCGCGACGCCGAAGTCGAGGACCTTGACCATCTTCTCGGCGCCGACGCGCCGCGCCTGGCTGAGGAAGATGTTCGCGGGCTTCAGGTCACGATGCACGATGCCGAGCGCGTGCGCGGCGGCGATGGCGTGACAGAGCTGCTCGAAGATCTGGCGCACCACCATCTTCGGCATCGGACCCACCTCGTCGACGTGGTCGCCGAGGGTCTGGCCTTCGAGGAGCTCCATCGCGATCCACGGCACCTGGAGCTTCTGGTCGACACCCGACGCGATGATGTGGGTGACGTGCTCGCTCGGGATGCGCGCGGCCATCTGCGCCTCGCGCTCGAAGCGCTTGAAGAGCGTGGGATCCGAGACGTACTCGCGCCGGAGGATCTTCAGCGCGCGATGTCCGGCGGTGCTCAGCTGCTCGGCGACGTAGAGCGCGCCCATCGTTCCGCGACGCAGCGAGCGCACCACCATGTAGTCGCCGCCGACCACGGTTCCGAACGGAACCTCGGGCAATCCCTTGCCTCGCGGCGTGACGTCCCCGGGCATCGCGGGGGGGAGGATAGCAGTCGCGTCTCTAATCGGTGGAATAGCGGGCGTCGACGGCAGCCCCGAGCCCCGCATAAGCCCGCTCTTCCTCGAACATCCACACGAAGGTCGGGCCGAGCACGCGGAAGACGGCCTCGTCGAACCAGTGCGGGCGGATGCCGGCGTCGACGACGCGCGTGGGGAGCAAACGTCGCCGCGCGGCGCCCTCGAAGTCGCGCGCGAACGCGCGGCACTTCCAGCTCGAGCACGAGACGACGGCGTGACGGACGCCTCCGGCAACGAGGCCAGCCGCGACCTGGTTGGCGTCGAGCGCGGTGTGACCGACCTCGACGAGCACCGCGCGATCGTAGACGCCCGGACGCGACGCGATGACCTGCGCGGCGAGCGAGCCGCCCTGGGACCAGCCGCCATAGGTGAGCGGACCGTCCATCATCCACGCGCCGTACCGTGCGCGGACGGCCCGCACCGCGCGATCCGCGCCGGCGGCGATGGCCTCCGCCGAGCTCCACACGTACGCGCCCGGATCGGTGGGATGCTTCACGCCAACCGGGCACACGACGACCGCCCATCCCGCCGTCACGGCCTGCCACTCGGAGCACGACCAGTCGGGGTGATCGCCGGCTCCATGCACGCCGACCACGACGACGCGCTTGTCACGCGCGCCGACCGGCAGCGCGACGAACGCGTGAGCGCCGCCTTCGAGCTCGATGCGCTCGAGCGGGGCTCCTTCGAGCGCGGCGCCCTCGGCGCGTACGTTCGGCGACACCAGCCCCGCGAATCCGAGGAACCCGAGCGCGGCAAGGAGCTTCACGCGGGTACGTCGCGCGGGCCTTCCCTTTCGTGACAGAGCGCGTGACAGAGCGCGTGACCGAGCTCGTGACAGAGCGCGTGACCGAGCTACGTCCGGGCCACGAAGATCGTGTGACGGGGCCCGCCCTGCTTCAGCCGCGCGCGCACATGATGTGTCTCCACGGTGAAGCCGTGATGGCGAAGGCGGTGCTCGAACTTGCGGTCGTCCCAGGCCGACCACACGGCGAGCACGCCGCCGGGCCGGAGCGCGGCGCGGATCATGGTGAGACCGGCGTTGTCGTAGAGGCCCGCGTTGAAGGTCTGCGTGAACGCGGCGGGTCCGTTGTCGACATCGAGGAGGACCGCGTCGAAGCGCGCGCGTGACTCGCGGAGGAGCACGCCGACGTCGCCCAGCGAGAGCTCGGTGCGCCGGTCCTCGAGAGGGTGCTTCGCGAGGGCGGCGAGCGGCCCACGATTCCACTCCACGACCACGGGCATCAGCTCGGCGACGATCACGGTCGCATCGGCCGGCATCACGTCCAGCGTGGCGCGCAGCGTGAAGCCCATGCCGAGCCCGCCCACCAGCACGCAGGCGTTCTCCTCCTTGCGGGCGTGCTCGCATCCCACGCGCGCGAGCTCCTCCTCCGAGCCCTTCATGCGGCTCGACATGAGGTCCTTGCCGTCGGCGAGGATCATGTACTCGTTGCCGCGACGCGTGAGCGTCATGTGCGTGCCCTCGGGCGTACGTGCCTCGCCGAGGAGCTCCCACGGGATCATGGGCGCTCCATACTACGGCCGACGCGGACGCGTCAGCCGACGTCGTCGTAATAGAGCGGCGGGCGCATCGTGCAGAAGCGGTGGATGACCTTGCGGTCCTCGTCGGAGAGCTCGTCGAACGAGATTCCCACGCCCGGCGGGAAATCCGGCGTCGCGTCACGATGCCATCGCACCTCGCCACGCGCGTGGAGCGGCTCGTCGGAGCCGGGTAGCGAGAACTCGAGATCGACGAGGCTGCCCATCGCGAGCGCTCGATAGGTCGAGACGAAGACGCCGCCCTCCGAGATGTCGCCCGACAGGCCGGAGAAGAAGTGAGACTCGCTGGCGAGATGCAGCTCGACCTCGAGCGAGATGCGCTTCGAGGCGCGATGCTCCTCGACGACGTGCTGCGGCTCGGCGAGCGCGGAGCCCTCGAGCGGCAGCGCCTCGAGCGGCACCTCGGGCGCAGCGGTGGCGACCTCGAGCGCGCGCGCGGCCGGCTGCTTCCCGGACTTCGCACGCTGCTTCTTGCGCTTCTTCTTGGCCATCGAGCGGGATGGACGTGCGAAAGCGGTGCCGCGCTCGTGGTGCGTGAGGCCGTGGATTTCGCGGGTCCGGGGTGTGGCGTTCTTGTCGATCGCGCTCAGACGAGCGGGCGCTCGACCCACTTGTGCTCGGCGTCGCGCTCGATCAGCAGCACCGATGCGTTGGTGGGGTTCGGCGCGGCCTCGAACCAGTCGGCGGACGAGTTGAACCACGCCATCCGGAACGCGCGCTGCGTCACGCCGTGCAGGAAGATGACGTGGTGCCGGAACCGCGTCCGGTGGAGCTTTCCGAGGAAGATCGAGAGCCGCTGCACGACGTCGGCGCGGCTCTCGCCCGACGGATAGCGGAAGTAGAAGCGCCCGCGATGATCGGTCATCCGCGCGCGCCGCGCGTACTTCACGGGATCGAGCAGCTGCATCTCCGCCTCGTCGAGACCGTCCCAGTCGCCGAACTCCTGCTCGCGGAGGAGGAAGGACTCGCGACGCTTGACCCTGGCGAACGCTTCTCCGAGGGCACGACGCATCACGAGCTCCTCGGTCTGGACGCACCGTAGATAAGGAGAGCGCCACGAGCAGACGTCCGCCGGGTCGTACCCGAGGGTGGCCACGCGATCGCCGGCGAGGAGTACCTCGGGATCGTCGGTCGGACGCGCGAGGGGGATCGCGTGATCGGGCGTCGTCAGGTAGACGCGCGGGTCGTCGTTCGCCGAGGAGCGTCCATGGCGGACCAGCGCGATGGTCGCTACATCCGTGTTCATCTCTCCGCATCCTCGCAGACGGGTGGATCTCCGCAACGTCGCGGATCAATTGACGGCACGCATGACGTGCACCGTGGTGCGGCGTCATGGGAACGTCGCAAAACGTCCCGCTTTCACGAGCGTGCGGGGCATTCTGTACTACGTTGAAACCCAATGTCTGCAGCCTCGTCTTCGCGCCGGCTTCGTAATCCGGCTCGACGTTCACCGCGATTCCTCTGGCTCGCCACCGGCGGCGGCGCCGTGCTGGCGCTCGCCACCGCGCGCTGCGCGCCGGATCCCACGAGCGACGCGAGCGGCGCGGACGAGGGGACCGCTTCGAGCACGTCGGAAGCGCTGACCACGCCGACGGGCGCGAACCTCATCGTGCTCCCTCGTCCTCCGGCGCGCGTCTCGACCATCTTCACGGACAGCTACGCGGCCCCGTTCGTCCAGGCAGGCACGGCGGTCACCGTGACGCCCACCACGGCGACGAAGTCCGAAGGCACGACGTCGCTCGCGGTCACGCTCCAGACCGCGACGTCGGAATACGCCGCCGCCATCGATCCCGCGCAGCAGACCTACGACGGCGTCTCGCAGACCGAGCTCTCCTTCGCGTTCAACCCTGGCGCCACGGTGAACGCCGGGCTGAATACGCTCGCGGTCGCCGTCGATGACGACGATCCGGCGACCGTGCCCGTCTACGTCACGCTGAAGCCGCTCCTCACGTCGGCCGCTCTCGTCGCGAACACCTGGTACGCGGCGAGCGTCCCGATGTCGTCGCTGAACCCGACCAACCGCCCGATCCGGCGCGTCCTGCTCGCCAACAAGAGCGGCGCCGGCAACCTCTCGTTCCTCGTCGACAACATCCGCCTCACCTGGACCGACGCCGCGCCCACGACATTTGCAGTCTACACGGACAGCGCGCAGAACAGCTTCGCGGCCGGTGGCTGGTCGAGCACGTTCGCGACCGACCCGTTCCGCACCACCGGCGCGAGCGCCGTGAAGGCGAGCTACACCGGCGCGTGGGGTGCCTTCACCATCGTCTACGACTGGAACAAGCCGGCGTTCCCGGTCGGCACGTTCACGACCGTCCAGTTCGACATCTCGCCCGGCGCGACGGCGGTGCCGGCGGCGATGCCGTCGATGGTCGTCGGTCTCGACAGCGATCCGCAGAAGGCGCTGCTCCCGTACATCCCGGGCGGCTTCAAGGCGAACACGTGGCACCGCGTCACGATCCCCTGCTCCGACCTCGT
>JAYTZB010000595.1:0-6789 GCA_043742085.1 Polyangiaceae bacterium | reverse complement strand
CCGCGTGAACAGACGAACGGACGGCCCTGGGCAGCCGCGCTTCCAGGCTCTTCAGTGGAGACGAGGCCGCGCTCGATCCTTGCTACCATCGGTCACGCGATGGCGATCTGTCCCACGTGCATGACGAAGTATCCCGACACCGTCAGGACCTGCGCGCACGACGGCGCGGGCCTCGTCCCGGAGCAGGCCTTCGCCTACGTCGACAAGGAGCTCGAGGCGGGTAACGTGGTCGGCGAGTACCGCATCGAAGGCAAGCTCGGCGAAGGCGGCTTCGGCGCGGTGTTCAGCGCGGTGCATCCCGTCATCGGCAAGCACGCCGCCATCAAGGTGCTGAGCCGGCAGTTCTCCGCGAATCCGCAGATGGTCTCGCGCTTCATCGCCGAAGCGCGCGCGGTCAATCAGATCCGCCATCGCAACATCATCGACATCTTCGCGTTCGGGCAGCTTGCAGACGGCCGCCAGTACTACGTGATGGAGCTCCTCGACGGCACGCCGTTCGACAGGTACCTCGCGTCGAACAAGCGCCTCACCATCGCTCAGGCCCTGCCGATCCTCCGCGGCATCACGCGTGCGCTCGACGCGGCGCACGCAAAAGGGATCCTCCATCGCGATCTCAAGCCGGAGAACGTCTACCTGGTGTTCGACGAGGACGGCGGTGTGCAGGCCAAGCTGCTCGACTTCGGGCTCGTGAAGCTGCTCAGCACGTCGAGCGACGGCAGCGGCAGCGGCGGCGAGCACAAGACGAAGACCGGCACGCCGATGGGCACGCCCTATTACATGTCGCCCGAGCAGTGCCGCGGCAAGGACGTGGACCGCGGCACCGACATCTATGCGTTCGGCGCGCTCGTCTTCGAGGTCCTCACCGGCGAGGTGCCGTTCAACGGCGACTCACCGATGGATGTACTCCTCAAGCACATGATGGCAGAGCCGCCCTTCGCGTCGGTGGTCTGTCCCGCCGTGCCGCCGCAGCTCGATGCGCCGATCCGGCGGATGCTCGCGAAGGAGCCCGCGGATCGCCCGGCATCGGTCGGCGAGGCGCTCGAGTCGCTCGTCGCGGCTGGCAACGCCGCGGGGGCCCTGACCGGTGCCGCGCCGTTGCCGCCCCCCAGCCAGCCGACGCTCGGGGATCGCGCGAGCTCGACGACCGCGACGGGACCCACCATCGAGTCGTTGCCTGCGCCGCCCCACGCGCGCGTGGTCACCGGCGGTGACGCATCGCCGAACGGGAGCACGTTCCTCGCGTCGGAGGCCGATGTTGCACCCCAGCGACGAACGCGCGCGCGGGTGGGCATCGTGATCGTCGCTGCCGTTGCGGTGCTCGTCGGCGCCGGCAGCGTCGTTGCGGTCATGCGAGGACCACACGGGGCGGCGGGGACCACGGGGACCGGCATGGTCGCGCCGGTCGGGGGCGGAACGGGAATGGGAACGGGAACGGGAACGGCCACGGCCACGGCCACGGCCACGGCCACGGCGGCTGGCGCGGAGACCGTCGACGAGGTCGAGGTGCGGATCGAGGGGGCGCCCAAGGAGGCGATCGTGAAGGAGGGCGCGCGCGAGCTCGGGGTCGCGCCAGGACCGTTCCTGATGAAGTCAGGCGTCGCGACCACGCTGACCGTGAGCGCGAAGGGCTACAAGCCGAAGGAGGTGCAGGTCACGCCAGCGGCGAATAGCAAGCCTCTTCGTGTGGTGCTCGAGCGTCAGGGGGGCACACGCGTGACCGGTCAGCCGATCAACAAGGACCTCGAGGGCTTCTGAATCGAATGTCTCGAATTCGCTTCCGGCTACGGCCGCTCTTTCTCGGCATCGTCGTGCTGCTGCTCGACTGCGCGCCTCTCGACAAGCTCACGCCGAACGCGTGTGGCAACGGCGTCGTGGACAACGCGGAGGACTGCGACACGTTCCCCAACGACCCGGCCGACACCACTCACGCGCGCTGCGGCGCACCGACGGACGGTGACCTCGCGTGTCATCTGCGCTGCGGTCTGCAGGACGACGGTGTCACCCGCCTCGTCTGCCCCGAGGGCTGGGGCTGCGACGTGAAGCACGTGTGTCGCCAGCCGACCGGCGAGTTCGACGACGCGCTCGGCGCGGTGTCGGGCGGCGCGCAGCAGCTCCAGGTCGGTGATTTCGATGGCGACGGCCGGCGTGACCTCGTCGCTTCGGGAACGCGTGATCGGAGCGCGGGCCGTCTCCGCGTCCACTACTTCGACGACCGAGGCGGCCTCGCGCAGGTGGCGCTCCTGCCAGCCGCCGCCGTGGCGCCGGCAGTCTTCCAGCATGATCAGGACGCACCCGACGCGATCGCGTTCGGTCTCATCGATCCCAACCGCGGAGGCAGCCTCGGCGTCGTGAGCGGCCTCGCGGACCGGACGTTCCTGCCCGTCGTCTTCCCGTCAGCGACTCTGCCCAACGTCGAAGCGACGCCCGTCTTCGTGTTCCCGCAGGTCGACAACGTCCGATTGCCGACCGCAATGAGCGATCGCGAGGACAACTCCGTCCTCATCCTCCTCAAGGATCCTGCGGCCGGGTCGATCCTCAGGAGCTTGAACGGCGAGCTCAACGGAGGCAGCAAGCTCAACAGGCTCATCCCCGACGGTCCTGCGCCGAGCGAGCTGCGAGGCCCGATCGTCGCGGCCCGCATCTTCGATGGGAGCACGACCTCCGCGTGCGGCGAGGTCGTCATCGCCGCGCAGGTGGCGGCTGGGCCTCGTGTCTTCGTGATCTCTCCTTGCCGCATCATCGCGGGGACGGGTCGTTCCGCATGGGACAGCGGGAGCCCGGGCGGGCTGACGCCGATCGTCATTCCCCAGGCCCTCACAGGGCGTGGTGTGATCGTCGCCGACCTCGACGGCGACAAACATCTCGACATTCTCGTCGACACGATCACGGGCCCGTTCGTGATGTACGGCGACGCCACGGGCACGGGCCTCACCCCGCCGGCGGCGTGGAAGCCGACCGTGGTGGCCGATCCGGCGCTCACCGCGTCCCTGGGGATGCCACTGGCCGCCGGCGATCTGAACCTCGACGGGAAAGCGGACCTCGTCTTCAAGACCGGTGTCGCGGTGCGCACCACCGTCGCCGTCGCCGGTGATGCCGGTGCTCCCTCCGGCGGCGACGGAACGTATGCGTTCAGTGCCGCCGACGGCCAGCGAACCTGGAGCGACGCCGTGGTCGGGCGTTTCAACGCGGACCTGCTCCCCGACGTCGTGACGGCGACGAAGGACGCTCCGGACCTCCAGGTCTACATCAGCGGCGCGGGCGGCAAATCGACGGTCACCACCGTCGCGACCAACGGCGTCGTGCAGGCATTCGTGAAGGGAGACTTCGACGGCGACCACATCGACGATATCGCGATCGCCGAGTCGACGGCCCTGGCCGACAAGTCCGATCTCTCGATCGCGTACGGGCGTCCATTCGGCGGCCTCGAGCCGCCGCAGCGGATCGGAAGGGTCGACAAGTCCGAGGGCCTGACGGTGGTTCCGCACGGAGCCGCGCCGGCCGACCTCGGGAGCTTCTCGTTCTATCGCGCCCAGGGCAACGGCCAGCAGTCGACCGCGTTCACCGTCCTCGTGGGCTCCTCCGAACGGCAGCCGCTGGCGCCGCTCTTCTTCATCGAGTCTCTGTCCTGCACGCGCGACGTGACGCCGATGGATGGCTGCAAGCCGAAGCGGGTTTCCCGACCGGGCGACGCGAATCGGCAGTGGCTCCCATTCGCGCTCGCGGCGGGACCGCTCGGCGACCGCACCAACCAGGCCGTGCTCGCGTACGCCGCAGGAGTGGGCGGCGCTGGCGGGTTGGCGCTCGGCGTCTGGGTCGCGAACGCCACGTCGACGGGGCTCGGCGGCCTCGAGGCACCGAAGGAGCAACAGGTGCTCGACAGCGGTGGGTTCTCTTCCGACCTCTACGACGTCTCGATGCGGGTGGCGAAGATCGTGACGACGACGCGCGACGTCGACAGCGTGCCGGACGGCCTCGCCGAGGTGATCGTCGCGACCAACGCGCAGAACGCTACCGATGGGATGTTGATGGTTGTCCATCCGACCCGCCTCCGTCCGGACACGCAGAGCTTTGCACCCGGGTCGCGCATGGGCACGGCCGGACAGATCGAGACGGTCGATCTCGATGGCGACGGCCTGTTCGATGCCGTGGTGCGCTTCGACCTGCCGGCGCCCGGAAAGGTGATCGCGTTCCTGAACGACGGAAATGGCGGGTTCAGCACGTCGGGAATCACCCTCACGCTGCCGACGCCGCCGCCCGGCACCACCGATCCGGGCAATCCGGTGGCGTTCGCCGCCATTCCCGTGCGCGGCGCGCCGCTCACAGGTGCCGCGGGGCAGACGAACGCGCTCGCGGTGCTCACCGAGCATTCGGTCGTGCTCGCCACGCTGCGGCCCGACAAGCAAGGCTTCGACGTGCGGCCTCTCGCGTCTCACCTCTCCAAGACCAACATCGAACGCGCCACCGGCATCGCAGCCGGCGACTTCAACGGCGACGGTCTGCAGGACATCGCGATCGCGAACAGCGCGATCACGCTGCTGCTCCAGACCGCGAAGAGGACTGGAAAATGAGGTCCGTTCGCGGTTCGCGCGGTCCGCTCACGCTCCTCGGTGTGGTGGCGCTCCTCACGGTCACGTCGCTTGCGTCGGCCAAGGACCCGACCCCCGACGAGGTCGATCGCGCGCGCACGTTCTTCAACGCCGGCGCGCAGGCGTACTCCGCGGCGCGCTACGGGGACGCCGTGCGCTCGTTCGATCAGGCCTACGAGCTCGCGCCGCGACCGCAGCTCCTGTTCTCGCTCGCGCAGGCGGAGCGGAAGGAATACTTCGCGGGCAACGACGCCTCGTTTCTGCGTCGCGCCATCCAGCACTACAAGGCCTATCTCGAGCAGGTGGCGAGCGGCGGCCGTCGCTCGGAGGCCACCGAGGCGAAGGCTGACCTCGAGGCACGCCTCGCGCGCGATCCGCAGGCTCAGGCGGCAAGCGGCGCGGCGCCTCCGGTCGAGAAGCGGAAAGCGCGCGTCACCGTCTACTCCGCGACGCCCGGTGCGCAGGCCTCGATCGATGGCGGTTCGGGCCAGGAGCTCCCGTACTTCGGCGACCTCGAGCCGGGCAAGCATCGCGTGCGCGTCTTCGCGGAGGGCTTCATCGACGCCGAGCGCGAGGTCTCGGGTGACCGGCCCATCGATCAACCCGTTGATCTCCCGCTGCAGGAGCGTCCGTGCACCGTCACGGTGGTGCTCGACACCACAGCCGACGTCCTCCTCGATGGACGCATCGTCGCGACCGCGCCGGTCTCGCGTCCCATCGAGCTTCCGCCTGGGGTCCACGTCCTGAGCGTCGCCGCCAACGGCAAGAAGCCCCTGTCGCAGGAGGTCTCGCTGCCGCGAGGAAAGACGTTCCGCTTCGAGCCGAAGCTCGAGGCGAGCGGGCAGCGCGTCGTCGCCGTATCGATGCTCGGCGTTGGCGCGGTCAGCGTCGTCACGGGCCTCGTCTTCGGCGTTCTCTCGCTCGGGCAGGAATCGCGCGCGAAGAACATCGCCGATCAGCGCGCGACGGGGAACATCGGTTCCGGCCAGCTCGACTCGTACAACTCCGCCGTCGATCGGCGCGATGCGTTCCGCACCGTGTCCGTCGTCACGCTCGCTGCCGGTGGTGCGCTCGCCCTCGGCGGCGGTCTCCTCTACGTGTTCGACCGTCCGACCGTGAGCGTCCTGCCGCCGAGCCGTGTCGAGCCCGCGCCAGCGCCGAAGCCCCTCCAGCCGACCGACCTCACTGCGTCACCGATGCTCGGGCCGGGCATCTGGGGTGCCTCGATGAGCGCACGCTTCTGAGCCGGTTCGCGTAGCGCTTCGGGGAGCCGCGCCGCGCGGCTTCGTGCTATCGACGAGTCATGTTCAAGAAGGTCCTCGTCTGCAATCGCGGCGAGATCGCCCGCCGCGTCATGCGCACCTGCAAGCGGCTCGGCATCGCGACGGTGGCGATCTACTCGGAGGCCGACGCCGATGCGCCGCACGTGAAGGACGCCGACGAGGCGGTGCTCGTCGGCCCGCCCCCCGCGAAGGACTCCTACCTGAACGTGGAGGCCATACTCGCCGCGGTGAAGAAGACCGGCGCCGATGCCGTGCATCCCGGATACGGCTTCCTCAGCGAGAAGTCCGGCTTTGCACGCAGCGTCGCGGAGGCCGGCGTGGTCTTCATCGGACCGTCACCCGACGTGCTCGACGCGTTCGGCGACAAGATGAAGGCGCGGCACGTCGCGCTGTCTGCGGGCACGAGCCCGGTGCCAGGCACCGACGAGCCCATCGCCATCGACACCGCGGAGGGCGTCGCCCACGCGAAGGAGGTGGCGGCGCGCGTCGGCTACCCGGTGGTGGTGAAGGCGGTCGGCGGCGGTGGCGGCATCGGCATGCAGGTCGTGCAGGACGAGGCCGGCATCGAGCGCGCGCTGAAGTCGTGCTCGGATCGCGGCAAGGCCAGCTTCTCCGACGCGCGCGTCTATCTCGAGCGCTACGTCTCGCAGCCGCGCCACATCGAGGTGCAGGTCTTCTGCGACACGTATGGGCAGGCGTTCGCGCTGGGCGAGCGCGAGTGCAGCGTGCAGCGACGGCACCAGAAGATCGTCGAGGAGTCGCCTTCACCGGCCGCGTTCTTCCAGGGCGAAGACGGAGAGAAGCGCCGGCAAGGTCTCTACGACGCCGCGCTGCGCGTCGTGAAGAAGGTGGGGTACGTCGGCGCAGGTACGTGCGAGTTCATTGCCGACGAAGCGGGCAACCTGTTCTTCCTCGAGGTC
>JAYTZB010000594.1:0-2095 GCA_043742085.1 Polyangiaceae bacterium | reverse complement strand
GCTCCGCAGCGCGGCCGCGCCGAGGCCCGGTGTGCCTCCCGAGTCCGCGCCGTCCTTCTTCACCGAGCCGCGCCGCGCCAGCATCGCGTCGAACGGATCATAGAGCCGCGAGACGGCCGGACGGAGCCCCGCCTGGAACATCGCGCGCATCGCCTCCCAGCCGTGCTCGGTGGTGGGAAACGAGAATCCGGCGAAGGCGCGCGCCTCCGGCTTTCGATGAAGGCGCAGCGTGGCGCTGGTCACGATGGCGAGCGTGCCCTCGCTCCCGATCACGAGCGGGATCAGGTTGGGACCGCTGGTGCGGTGACGGAGCTCGATGACCTCGCCGGTGCCCGTCACGCACTCGAGCGCGAGGACCATGTCCTCGATCTTGCCGTACATGCCCGAGCACTGACCCGCGCTGCGCGCCGCCACCCAGCCGCCGACGGTGCTGCACAGGATCGACGAGGGAAAATGACCGAGCGTGTAGCCGCGACGATTGAGATCCTCCTCGAGCGGCAAGCCCATCTGCCCCGCCTCGACGTCGAGCGTGAGCGCCCGCTCGTCGAGGGCTCGCCAGCGCGTCATCTTCTTGAGGTCGAGGACGATGATGTCCTTCTGCGGAAGGACCCCCGCGCAGACCCCGCTCCCGGCGCCGAAGGGCACGATCGGCGTGCCGCTGTCATGGGCCCAGCGGACGATGCGAGAGACCTCGTCCGTGGTTCGCGGCCAGACGATCCCCGCGGGACGATGCTCGCCGACGTTGCCCGCTCGCACGGCGAGGTGATGCCTCGGCCAGAGGTCGCGCGAATAAGCGACGCGATCGGCGTCGTCGTCGCTCGTTCGCACGTCGGGAAAGGCGCGTGCGAGGCTCTGCATGAGGGGTCCGCGCCCTTGGCGCGGGTGATGGTTAAAGGGCTCCGGCATCGGGCCGCGATGCTACTCCGAGCGCGCCCCGGAAATCCGCGGTCCTTGCGCGCGGCCACCTCCACGCGCTAACTCCTCGGGCCATGGCTACTTTTCTCGAGGCGCTCGCGGCCGGACCCCTCGTGGTCGACGGCGCGATGGGCTCGCAGCTCTTCGAGCGCGGCGTGCTCTACAACGCGTGCCTCGAGGAGCTCAACCTCACGCGGCCCGAGCTCATTCGCAAGGTCCACGAGGACTACGTTCGCGCGGGCGCCAACGTCATCGAGACCAACACGTTCGGCGCGAATGCCATGCGCCTCGACAAGCACGGCCTCTCGCCGAAGGTGTCGGCGCTCAACGAGTCCGGCGTCCGCATCGCACGCGAGGCGGCCGGCGCGAAGGGCTTCGTCGTCGGCGCCATCGGGCCTTCCGGGTACTTCCTCGGCGAAGCGTCGCCCGACGACATCACCAAGGTGCGCCTCGCGCTCGGCGAGCAGTCGCGCGCGCTCGTGGCGAGCGGCGTCGACGCGCTCCTCGTCGAGACCTTCCGCCAGACCAACGAGCTCCGCGTCGCCATCGAGGCCGCTGTCCTCGCCGCCGGCGGCGCGGTCCCGGTGATTGCCTCCGCCTCGGTCGACGAGCACAACCGCATGGCCGACGGCACCACCTCCGCGGAGGTCGCGCGCCTCATGAAGGAGTGGGGCGCGAGCGTGGTGGGCGTGAACTGCTGCGACGGCCCCATGAACGTCCTCGAGGCCGTCCAGCCGATGCTCGAGACGGGCCTCCCGGTGTGGGCGGTGCCCAACGCCGGTCTTCCTCGTCGCGTCGATGACCGTCTCGTCTACGTGTCGACCGCCGAGTACTTCGGGGTCTACGCGCGTCGCATGTACAAGCTCGGCGTCAAGCTGGTCGGTGGCTGCTGCGGCACTACCCCGGATCACGTGAAGCGCATCGCCGCCGCCGCGCGCATGATCGGCTCGAGCGACTCGAAGAGCTCGCCGCCCGACTCCGACATGATCAACGCACGCGGCAGCGACACGTTCCAGTCCTGGTCCGCCGATCCGCCGCCCGACGCGCTCGCGGGAGCTGCGAAGGCGGTCCCGTTCGCCGATCGCAGCAGCCTCGCGTCGAAGATCGCGCGCGGAAAATTCGTGGTGTCGGTCGAGGTCAATCCGCCGGTGGGCCTGGATCTCGCCAAGTCGATCGCCGC
>JAYTZB010000593.1:0-3225 GCA_043742085.1 Polyangiaceae bacterium | reverse complement strand
CTCGAGCATCACCGCGACGAAGCTGCGAGAGGGCGTGAGCGTCCTCCGGCACGGCACGCACATCAACGTCGAGGCCGACAGCCTCAACGCCGCGATCCTGGGCGCCGATGTCGAGGAGGGCTCCGACGTCTGGAACCTCTTCATCGGCGACGTCGTTCGCGAGATGCAGCAGAAAACGGGCCAGAAATGCACCGCCATCCGCCGCATCTATGCGCCGAAGAGCAAGGTGGAGGCGGTCCTCGAGGCGCTCCGCGAGCGTCTCGCCGCGATCAAGGTCGGCGACCCGATGCGCGAAGAGGTCACCATGGGCCCGGTCGCGACGGCGCAGCAGATCCGCGACGTGCGCGACGGCGTGAAGAACCTCGAGTCGTGCGCGAAGATCGTCTTCGGCTCGACCACGCTCGTCGATGCCATCGGCGTGCCGCGGGGTTTGGGCTTCTTCACGACGCCCGTGCTGCTGCACGGCCAGAGCCCGAAGCCCGACGACGCCGTTCACATGCATGAAGTCTTCGGACCCGTCGCGACCGTCATGCCCTACGACGACGTGAAGGGCGCCGCCGCCCTGGTCGCCGCCGGCGGAGGCGGCCTGGTCACCAGCATCTACGCCGACGACAAGGACTTCATCCGCGCCGCGGTCATCGCGCTGGCGCCGTTCCACGGCCGGCTCACCATCGGATCCGCGAAGGTCGCGGGGCAGTCGTTGCCGCCCGGGATGGCGCTTCCGCAGCTCTTGCATGGCGGACCCGGTCGCGCTGGCGGAGGTGAGGAGCTCGGCGGTCGCCGCGGCATGGCGCTCTACATGCAGCGCACCGCGCTGCAGGGCGACCGTGCGCTCATCGAGGCCATCGCCTCGAAGAAATAGCGATCGATCGACCCTTAAGGTCCGCGCTCGCGCTTGTATCGAAGCCACTGCGTCTTACGTTACGCAGCCGATGCGAATATCCGCCATCTCTGCCGTCGCTGCGCTCGCGCTCGTCACGTCCACCGCCGGCCTTGCATGCGGCCCCGCGAAGGGCAGCCACGACGACGAGGGCGATCCGAGCACGCCGTCGCTCGACACCATGTCCGCGACGGTGATCGCCGACGGCGCCGCTGCTCGCGCATCGCACTCCATCAAGAACGTCTTCGTCATCGTCATGGAGAACCACGACTGGGACAGCATCAAAGGCAACCCGTCGGCGCCCTACATCAACGGGACGCTGCTGAAGATCGGCGCCCATGCCGAGCGCTACACGAGCCCCCAGAACATCCATCCCAGCGAGCCGAACTACGTGTGGATGGAGGCGGGCGACGAGCTGAACATCTCGGACGACGACGATCCCGATCTCAACTACCGCACCACGAAGACGCACCTCACCCGGCAGATGGAGCTCGCGAACGTGTCGTGGCGGTCCTGGCAGGAGTCGATCGCGCCCGGCGTCTGTCCGCTGGTGTCGAGCGGCCTCTACGGCGCGAAGCACAATCCGTTCGTCTTCTTCGAGGACGTCACCGAGGGTCGCAACCCGCAATCCGCGCACTGCATCGAGCACATTCGCCCCTACGAGGGGCTCGCGGGCGACCTCTCCGGCAGCTCCGCAGCAGTTGCACAATACAACTTCATCACGCCCAACCTCTGCAACGACATGCACGACAGCGCGGGGTGCGCGACACCCGACAGCGTCGCGAACGGCGACGCGTGGCTCGCGCAGGAGGTGCCGAAGATCCTCGCGTCGCAGGCGTATCGCGATGGCGGCGCGCTCTTCGTCACGTGGGACGAGAGCGAGGGCGGCACGGGGACGCCGATCGGGCTCATCGCGATCTCGCCGTTCGCGAAGCCCGGCTACTCGAACGCCATCCCGTATACGCACAGCTCGCTGCTGCGCACCGTGCAGGACGTCTTCGCGCTGCGGCCGTTCATGCGCGATGCCGCCAACGCGACGTCGCTCGACGATCTCTTCGTCACCTATCCGTGAGCGTTCACGGAATCGACGTCTCGATCCCCGCCGCGCGGCCATGGCGGGCTGCCGCCCTGCCGCTCACGCGCGAGGTCCCAGCGCAGCGCCACGCGTGACATCAGGATCGCGCTCACCGCCAGCGTGAGGCCCGCGCAGATGTCGATGAGGTAGTGCCAGCGGAGGAACATGGTGGCGGCAATGATCTGCGTCGTGAACAGCGACAGCGGCAACCACGTCAGCTTGAACGGCATGCGCCGTCGCTCGAGGAACGAGAAGATCGAGAGATAGGTCGGCATCGCGGTGTGGAGGCTCGGGAACACGTCGGTGCGTGCGCCGCCGTCCACCGAATCGACGGCCTTTCGCACGAGCGGCCACCAGAACGATCCCTCGAGCGGATGCTGGAGCTGGTGCGCGAGGAACGAGTACGGCCCGTAGGCGGGGACGAACGTGTAGAGCGCGTGGCCCACGCAGTAGAGCCAGATGAACCCGAACGAGAACGTGGCGAGGAAGCGGCTGCTCTTCGCGAGCCCGAGCATCGGCAGCACGTGCACGGCGATGAGGAAGAAGTAGCCGTAGTAGAAGAACGCGAACCACTCGGTGGTGCCGGGCGCGACGAAGCGATCCCAGGCCTGCGCCGGCTCCACGCCGAAGACGCGGATGTCGAACGCATAGAGCTCGGCGTCGAGCGGGCGATGGCCGGCGGTGGGCAGGATGTACTGGAGCTGCAGGAACGACGCGAGGACCGGGAAGCCAATGCCTGCGCGATACAGCGCCGACGCGATGCGCGGGTACGCGCCGAGGAGACGCGAGCGCACGAGCACGAGGACAGAGACCCACACCGCGAAGTCGAGCAGCACGCACTGGATGGCGGTGTGCTTGCGCGGCCCGGACCCGGTCAGCACCTGGACGAGGAGCACCGTGAGATACGCGAGGAGCAGCCAGTCCTGCGCTGCGAGCTTCACGAGGAGGAGCGGCATGCGTCGCGCGGCGGGCGCGGGCGATTCGGCGCCCGTCAGGGGCTCCACGGACTGTTCGGGCGGGGTCGACGACGGCATGAGGCCAGGCTTTTTCCCTCATACCATGGGCGCGACGATTCCAAGCGGCAGACGTCTGCTCGCGCTCCCGGTGGCTAGTCGCCGAGCAGCACATCGAGACGGCGGATCGACGCCGAGCCCGGGAACCGCGCCTTGAAGCGATCCGCTCGCCTTCGCGCCTCGTCCTTCTTGCCGGTCTTCACCAGCGCCTCGACCGCGATGACCTCGCACTCCTGGGTGACCATGCCGTTGGGAAA
>JAYTZB010000592.1:0-5236 GCA_043742085.1 Polyangiaceae bacterium | reverse complement strand
AAGCGATGGTTGAAGCGCCGCGCCGTCTCGCGCGCGAGCTCGAGGTGCTGGACCTGGTCGTCGCCCACGGGCACGACGGTGGCCTTGTAGAGCAGGATGTCCGCGCTCATCAGCACCGGGTAGGTGAAGAGCCCGGTGGAGACGAACTCCTTGCCCTCGCCCTTCTCCTTGTACTGCGTCATCCGCTCGAGGTCGCCCTTGGACGTGACCGAGGCGAGGTACCAGGCGAGCTCGGTGTGCTCGCGGACGTCGCTCTGCACGAAGAGGGTGGTCTTGTCGGGATCGAGGCCGATGGCGATGAGATCGAGCGCGAGCTCGTCGATGCTGGTGCGGAGCTCCTTGGGGTCGTACGGCACCGTGATGGCATGAGCGTCGACCACGCAGAACATGGTGTCCTCGGTGCCGGCCTCGACCTGCTGGCGCCACGTCCGCATCGCCCCGAGGTAGTTGCCGAGGTGAGGGGTACCGGTGGGCTGGATGCCCGAGAAGACGCGCGCGCGGCGGGCGGGCTCCTTCGGCATCTCCACGGTGGTCGCGAACGGGCTCTTCTGGGTCACGGGGCGAGTCTAGTAGAGAGGTCCTTCGTCACAAACTGGCGCGCGCTCGATCCGAATTTCTACGATCCGGTTGGTGAAGCAAGCGCGCCCGGCCGTCGGCCTCTCCTGGACGGGCAAAGAGCGCATATTCGCGCCCGAGAGCGGCGTGCAGCTGCAGGGGCCGCCTTCGTCGGTGCTCGTGGCGGCGGGCGGCAAGGGAAAGCTCGTGCGGGGCGACAACCGCCGCGCGCTGGCCGAGCTCGCCGAAACGCTCGAGGGTAAGGTCACGCTCGCTTACCTCGATCCGCCTTTCCTCACGGGGCAGGCGCACGAGGCCATCGTGCAGACCCCGGGCGTTCGCGCGCGTGATCGCGCCGGCCCGCTCAAGGCTCGCGCCAAGAAGTTTGCCTTCGACGATCGGTGGTCGTCTCGTGCGGAGTACCTCGAGTCGATCGGACAGCGGCTCGTCCTCATTCGCGAGCTCCTCGCGCCGCACGGCTCGGTGGTGCTGCACGTGGACTCGAAGACCAGCCACTACTTGAAGGTGCTGGGCGACGAGATCTTCGGCGAGGAGTGCTTCGCGAGCGAGATCATCTGGCGCTATCGCCGCTGGCCCAGCAAGACGCCGAACTTCCAGCGCGTGCACGACGTGCTCCTGCGCTGGAGAAAATGCGCGAAGACGAAGCCGCGCTTCAACACGCCGTACGAGCCGCTCGCGGCCTCGACCCTCGCGACGTGGGGCACGAACAAGCAGCGTGCGGTCTTCGAGAAGGACGGCCGCCGCGCGCGCTCGTCGACCACGGAAGAGGCGACGAAGGGCGTGCCGATGGGCGACGTCTGGGAGATCGGCGTGCTCGCGCCCGTGTCGCGCGAGCGCACCGGTTACCCGACCCAGAAGCCCGAGGCGCTGCTGGAGCGGCTCATCCTCGCGCTGACCGACGAGGGCGAGGTGGTCCTCGATCCGTACGCGGGGAGCGGGACCACGCTCGCGGTCGCCGCGAGGCTGGGGCGGACGTTCGTGGGGATCGACCAGAGCGAGGTCGCGCTGGGGATCGCCACCGCTCGCTTGCAGAAGGCCGGCATTCGCTTCGAGGGGGTGGACGCCGGCGACGCCGACGACGCGAGCACCGAAGACCTCGAAAAAACCGCAGCGAAGACGACTATCGCTCGCTCGGCCTGATCGCGTACGCTCGGCCGCCAGACGCTTTCATGACCCCCACGAATCAAAAAGCGCTGCTCGGCGCACTCATCGCGGCCGGCGTTGCCGTGCTCGCTTACTTCGTGACGCGCGACAGCCGCGACATGGTCCAGCTCGCCATCATGTGCGGTATCGGCGGAGCGGTCGGCGCCTACGTCGCCGGCTCCGGCGGCGCCACGCAGGACGTCGGAGCGATCGTCGACGGCGTCCGTCGCGCGCGCCGTGGCGACCGGCCCATCGTCCCCACCGGCGCCACGGCGGATACGGCGCGCCTCTTCGACGAGCTCGCGCGCATCGCCGACGACGAGGAGAAGCGCGGTCGTTCGCAGAAGGAAGCGCAGGAGGACCTCGAGGGCCTCGCGAAGAAGCTGCAGGACGGCATCGCTATGCAGCTCAGCGCTGCCGACGAGACGTCGCGGCTGATCAAGGAGATCGCCGGCGCGATGCGCGATTTCGCGAGCAGCGTCGAGGCGCTGACCGAGAACGCAGAGTCGTCGAGCTCGTCGATCCTCGAGATGACCGCCACCAGCTCGGAGGTCGCCGACAACCTCGGTGAGCTCGCGAACAGCGTGCGCGAGACGGTGAGCTCGATCGAGGAGATGGCCTACTCGATCAAGGAGGTCGCCAAGAACGTCGACGCGCTCTCGCTGACCGCCGAGGAGACCAGCTCCTCGATGAACGAGATGGACGTCTCGATCGATCAGGTCCAGTCGAACGCCAACGAGACGGCGCGGCTCTCCGAGGAGGTCGCGCTCGACGCCGAGAAGGGCGCCGAGGCCATCCTCAAGACGATCAGCGAGATCTACCGCATCAAGGAGAGCTCGCAGGAGGCGGTCACCGCCATCAGCGCGCTCGGATCGCGCATCGACGCCATCGGACAGATCGTGAACGTCATCGACGACGTCGCCGAGCAGACCAACCTCCTCGCGCTCAACGCCGCCATCATCGCGGCGCAGGCCGGCGAGCAGGGCAAGGGCTTCGCGGTCGTCGCCGACGAGATCAAGGACCTCGCCGAGCGCGCGGGCGCGAGCACGCGCGAGATCACCGACCTCATCAAGACGGTGCAGGGCGAGAGCAAGAACGCCATCACCGCGGTCGAGCGAGGCGCGCACAACGTCGATCGCGGCGTCGAGGTCTCGAACGAGGCCGAGCGCGCGCTGAAGAAGATCCTCGAGTCGAGCCAGAAGTCGACCAACATGGTGCGGGCCATCGCGCGTGCCACGGTCGAGCAGGCCAAGGGCTCGAAGCAGGTGACGGACGCGATCGGCCGCATCGCCGAGACGGTGCAGCAGATCGCGGCCGCCACCGCGCAGCAGGCGCGCGGCTCCGAGCTGATCATGAAGAGCGCCGAGAAGATGCGCCTCATCACGCAGCACGTGGAGCGCAGCGCGCAGGAGCAGGCGAAGGGCGGCCGTCAGATCACGGGCGCCATCGAGGACATCTCCGGCAAGGTCGCGGAGCTCAATCAGAGCCACAAGTCGCAGGCCGACGGCACGCGCCAGCTCCTGGCCTCGGCGATGCGCATCGAGGAGACCGCGCGCACGCAGGAGTCCTCGCTCCGCCAGCTCGCGAACGCCGTCGCTTCGATGCGTCGCTGAGCGCTTACTTCAGCGCGACGGTGCCGCCGCAGGGCACGTCGATGACGCGCGCCGCGCGGAAGGTGCCGCTCTTGACGGTGTGCTTGCCGCACGCGACGACGGCGGTGGAGCTCTGGAGGCGCTTGCCGTCGACGAACAACGGGTGCCTGGGGACGCCGATGATCGTTCCGGCGAGCGCAGCGGGAAGGCTGCGCACGCTCATCTCGGGGATCGGCGGATAGGCGCTCGTGGTGAGCGCGGTGGACGCGGCTGCGGCGCGCGGAGCCGGCGCGCTGAATGGCGGAGGATCGCTCGACGCAGACTGCGTCTGCTCGGTGATCGCTGCTGACGCGGCCATGACCGCAGCGCACGCGATGACGGTGCCCACGATCCAGCCGAGCCGTCGGCGACGCTCGACCGGCGTCGTGCCGTGGAGCTCGACGGTCGGGCCGATCTCGTCGACGTACGAGTCACCGAGGTGAAACGTCACCGGACCCGTCGACGGCGAGTCGGTGTGCGCGAAGAACGCGTCGTCCTCTGCTGCGTACACCAGCATGGCCGGCATGGGCGCCGTCTCGTTGGTCGGCGAGGCGCACTCCTGCACGATGTCGATCGACTCGAGGACGTCGAGCGCGTCGATCTCTCCGGTGCGATCCACCGCGGGCGTAGCGGACGCCGCTGCGAGCTCGACCTTGAGGACCTGGCGCGTCGCCGAGACCTCGGGGTCCTCCGCGTCGACGATCTCGACGTCGTCGATGTCGTCACGCGGGATGAAGCTGCGCAGCGCTACGCGGCGCCCACGAAGCTCCTCGCGGAACGTTCGTCGCGCGTCCACATCGATGGATGCGTTGTTCATTGAGCGAGCTCCACCGGGTCGGCGAGGGGAGAACAGCAGCGACGCGAGACGGCGACGAGCAGCCAGCGCCGTCCCGTGCGCGCCAACCGTGGTAGCGCGCACGTGAACCCCGCGCCACGCGCTTTTGCGCTGTTTTTACGACGCATTACGTCGAGTGACAGCGTGCCCGCAAACTCACCATGCGTACGGAATCGATCCCCGTTTCGTTGATGGAGCCGTCACGTCCGCGCAACACCCGTTGCGCACAGCGAGACGCTCCGACCACCTTACATCGCGCTGGTGTGTCAGCGATCCACCCGCCGGGACCCGGCCCGCGGCGCGGCCTGGCGACCGATCGTAAGCACGCTTACGATGAAGAGCGGATGCCCGGAATCGCCGCCCCCAGCTCGCTCGACCGCTACCGGAACGCCGTCTGGGCGAGCCTGATCGGTATGACGATGGTGGCGCTGATCGTCTCGTCGACGCGCGCGCGCGCCGCTCGCAGCGCCGCAGAGGCGAGCGCCGCCGAGGAGAGAACGCCGCTTCCCGCCGACCAGCTCACGCCCGTTCCGATGAGCGTCGAGATGACCGGTGCGCCGACGAAGGCGCCGCTCTCGTTCGTGAGCGCGTTCGAGAACAGCGATGCACCGCGCACCACGCTGTCTGCGAGCGAAGAGTCCGCCGTCGTGACGCGCGCGCGCCTCGAGCTCGATCGCGTCACCGTCTACGACAACTCGTGGCAGGAGACGTCGGGCTACCCGATGGGCGACGTGCCGTCCAATCGCGGCGCCTGCACCGACGTCGTCGTGCGCTCGCTGCGCGAGATCGGGATCGACCTCCAGCAGCTCGTGCACGAGGACATCATGCGCGACATGCGCGGCTACAACCTCGGCTTCTTCGACACCAACATCGATCACCGCCGCGTGGGCACGATGTTCACGTTCTTCTCTCGCAACGCCATGTCGCTCACGACCGATCTCCACGACAAGTCGGCGTGGCGCGCGGGCGACGTGGTGTTCGTCGCCTGGCAGTGGGTACGCGGCGCGCTCGCCGAGCATGTCGGCATCGTCAGCGACAAGATCGGACCGCG
>JAYTZB010000591.1:0-7627 GCA_043742085.1 Polyangiaceae bacterium | reverse complement strand
CACGTTACGCATATCTCGCCAGGACGTGACGGATCCTGATCGCCCCGGGTTCGCGCGGCTCTCCACGTCGACGTACAGGGGTGACGATGTGGTGTTTCGCGACGTGGTCGGGGATTCCCGTAATACGGTTTTCCCTCGTCGATACTCGGGAGCCGCCATTGCGCGACACGTGCGATCGAGCCGTGTAACGTCGGTGAAGGCATGATGAGACGCATCCGCGCGTTGAAGTCCGCGAGCGCGCTAAAAGAGGAGCTCTACGCCGTTTACGTGCGGTACTTCACGTACGCCACGTTGGTGGAGGGAACGCTCACAGGCAGCGACCTTCCGTGCCGCTGCTTGCTCGTGATGAAGCGCGACTCTCCCTTCGAGAACTACCTGCTGGGGAAGCTGTTCGGCGATTCCTTCAAGCGACTACGCGTCAGACGCATGTGGATTCCCACGCTGAAGCGGCTGGCCAAACGTCTGCCGCCGGACGTCGATTTCATCGTGGCTTCTCTGGCGCGTGAGTGGGACAGCGAATTCGAAGGGCTGCACGACCTCAAGAGCCCGCCCATCGTCCGACAGGTCCTCGACCTGAGCGGAGACTGGACGGACATCAAGAAGCGCCTCAATCGCAAGAAGCGAGAGGTGTTCAACGGGCTCCTGATCACCAACCGATATGAATACCGAATATCCAGAGATGAACGGGATTTCGAGCGGTTCTATCACCAGATGTATGTTCCCCATACCAAGAAGCAATTCCAGACCGCGGCGCGGGTCGACTCCCATCAATCGCTGAGAGAGAAATTCGTGAACGGGTTTCTCCTGATCCTGACCGAGGGCGGCGAGGACGTTGCGGCTTCGCTCTGCTACATCGAGGGCGACACGATGACGTTCCATCGCGGTGGCGTGCTCGATGGCAGCGAGGAGCACGTGAAGAACGGAGCGCAGACGGTGCTCTACTTCTTCAAGGTCCAGTACGCGAAGGAGCGGGACCTGTCGCGGCTCGACCTCCAGCACAGCCGCGCCTTCTTCGACGACGGCGTCTACCGCCACAAGCGGGAGTGGGGCGCGTCGGTGTCGGTCGATCCCGACATCGTGAGCTGGATGTATCTCTTCGACCCGAAGGGCTCCGCGCAGGCCGCGGCATTCCTCCAGAGGAACCCGCTCATCGTTCACACCCCCGATGGGCTCGTGGGCTATTGCGTTGCCCCCAAGGACACGGCGCCTACCAAGTCGAAGAAGGGCGATCTCGAGAAGCGCTACTACGCGCCCGGCATCGGCGGCATGCGCGTGCGCTCGGGCAGCGCCGAGACGTCGTATGCGTTCGACACCGGCGCAGCGGCCAACCGCGGCTGACCGCGCACGGGCTCCCACGACGGTCGGAGTGGCGCCGCGCCTGTGGCAGCCATAGGCTCCAACGTCACGATGTCGTTCTACGAACGCTTTCTCAAGAAGAAGCCGCAGCAATCCCGCTCACGGTCGATGGTCGACGCGATCCTCGTCAGCGCGCTCGAACGGATCGCCGACGCTCGCTCGGACGGGGACGAGGAGGGCGGCGTGTCCGTTCACGAGGTCGCCGCGCGCGCCGGCGTCGGGATCGGATCGCTCTACGATTACTTCCGCGACCGCGGCAGCCTCCTCTCCGCAGCGGCGGCGAAGGTCGCGCAGGACAACCTCGACGCGTTTCACGCGCTGCTCGCCGAGACCTCGGCGCTCCCGCTCCGCGAGGCCATCGAGAGCGTCATGGACTTCGCGTTGCAGACGTACACCGCCGACCCGCAGAAGGTCCGGGTGATCGTCCGCCTGACGGCGAGGCTCAATCTCTTGACCATGCTCGCGCGCAGCCAGACGCTCTTCGCCGCTTCGCTCGCCGAGGCCATGAAGCGTCGGACCGACGTTCACGTCGCCGACGTCGACAGCGCGGCGTGGGTGGTGACCCAGGCGCTGATGGGCGTCATCATGGCGCTCGTCTGGAGCGACGAGCTCCCGGATCGCCGAGCGATCCGCGATGCCACCGTCGCGATGTTCGTCGGGTATCTCGGAGGGAATCCGACGACGGTGCCTGGCAACGGCGCAAGAGCCTCGTGACGTCGGGCGGTGGAGGAGTGCTCACTCCTTCGGTGTCGGAGCCGCGCCGCGACCGGAGCGAATCGTGGGGCGCCGCCGGCGGACCATGCGTCCGACGAGGAACGCGCTGCCCAGCACGACGAGGCCGGTGCCGAGCCGCGTGGCATGCGGCGGGGCGATCTGCGCGCCCATGCCGGTCGTGGTGGGCGAGAGCGCGGCGTGGAAATTGGTCACGCCGACTTGCTGGGGATGTGCTTCGAGCCGCAGATCCTCGGCGAGCGCGGCTGCGGGAAGATCCGCACGCAGGCGCGTGACCCACACGTCGCCGCGATGCAGCGCGCCGACCGCGACCTCGAGGTCGTCGAAGTCACAACATAGCTCCAGACCGGATGTGCAATAGGACGCGGGCACGCCGGGCTGCGCCCCCGCATCGAAGGGGGTGGTGGAGGCGGCGTCGCCCGCGAGCGCCGCGTCGGGGTCGCTCGCGTCGGGGTCGCTCGCGTCGGGGTCGCCTCCGTCACCCGCATCGGGATGACCGGCGTCGTCTGGAGGCAGTCTCGGAGCGAAGCGCGAACGACCGGAGCACGCGCCGTAGTACGAGTCGAAGAGTGAGCCCGCCGGTCCGGTCGGGTCACCCTCGTGCGTACTCGGTCTACCGGCGAACTCCGTGAGCCAGGTGCGGTCACCGCCACCGGCCATCACCGCCGCGGAGAGCTCCTGGTAATTCGAACGGGCCTGCTGCGCGCTCCATACGAGCTTGGTCTCGTCGATCTGGCCCTCGGGGAAGTTCTGCGGTCGGTAGCGCCCCTCCGACAGGACGTAGAGAGTGAGACCGACCTTCGCGCCGATACCGGCCGCGACCATGCGCAGTCTTGCGCGATGACCTGGACCGGCGGCGGCGCGGGCGGCACTCCTCCCTCGGCGGGCCCCGTGCTCCGCCCTGAGCCCGAGCTGTCTGCGACCGTCGTGGTCGACGAGCACCCGCAGCCGCGGCCGCCGTTCTGGTCATCGCCGTATCCTCCGCTGAAGCTGCCGAGCGGCTTCGCGAGCGGCTGGATGATCCTCGGCTGCGTCACCGCGTCGAGTGACGCGACCCATTCGTCGTGCGAGAGCTCGATGGTGGTGCCCGGGCGTACCGGGAGGACCCAGACGAACTCGCTGGGGTCGCCGGTGTACCGGATCTGATCCCAGAGCACGGTCTGCTGCGGTCCGAGCGCGAAGACCATTCGGTGGTCGCTCACCACAGATGACTCGATGACCGGGTTGGCCTGGCTGCTCTCGTGGAAGCAGCCGCCGCACGCGTTCGCGTCGTGCTCCGCGCTGGCGAGCACCGCGCAGGCAACCACGCCAAGGAGACCGAGAGCACCGGCAGTACGCATCGTCCGAACCTCCGCTCGGCGGACCCAGCGCAACGCACGTGCCACAACGTCCAAACGCTCGACCGGCTGGAAAATAGACCTCGAACGCGTCGGTGGGCGGCTCTCCGCTACGACATCGCCGCCATGGGTGATCGATGACGTAGCCAGGAAACGCACGCGACGTCCGGCGCCCGCCGTCGTCAAGGTGCCGCTCGCCCCCCTCGCCAGCGCATCGGGTTTTGAGCCGTCGACGTGAGCGGCAAAGAGTAGAGTTGGTCACGTGTCGACGTCGCGAGCGCCGGTCTGGGAGCTGCTGCCGGCCGATCTGCGCTCGCTCGGTTACGCGCGCGATGCGGCGCATCTCTTCGGTCGCTTCCAGCGCGTCGCGACATGGGACGAGCACGGGCCGGCGCTGTCGCGCGAGGCGCGGGCGCTCGCGGAGGCGTCGCTCGATCTCGCGCTGCCTCGCATCGTCGAAGAGGTGCCGTCGCGCGATGGTTCGACACGCCTCGTCGTCGCGCTCGCCGACGGCGCGCGGATCGAAGCCGTGCACATGCCCCGTGCCGTGCGTCGCCCGCGCGTCACCGTGTGCCTATCGAGTCAGGTGGGCTGCGCGATGGGCTGCACCTTCTGCGCGACGGCACGCATGGGGCTCGTTCGGAATCTGGCCGCGCACGAGATCGTCGGACAGCTCCTCGCGGTCCTCCATCGCCATGGTCCTGCGAGCGCGCAGCAGCTCAGCATCGTGTTCATGGGCATGGGCGAGCCGCTCCACAACGTCGATGCGGTCATGCGCGCGCTCGACGTGCTCTGCGATCCCGCGGGCCTCGGCGTCGCGCCCAGCCGCGTGACGGTGTCGACGGCGGGTCATGTCGCGGGGCTCGAGCGGCTCGCGTCAGCGCGCTACCTGCCGGAGCTCGCGGTGAGCGTGAACGCCGCGACCGATGACGTGCGCCGGCAGCTCATGCCCATCGACAAGAAGTGGCCGCTGAGCGAGCTCCGCGCCGCGCTCGCGCGCTGGCCGCGGCGCCCGCACCAGAAGATCACGCTCGAGTACGTGCTCCTCGGAGGCGTGAACGACGACCTCACGAGCGCCGACCGTCTCGCGGACTGGATCGGTGACCTCCGTCACATCGTGAACGTCATTCCGTTCAATGCCTGGGGCGACGCCCGCTCGCCGTACCGTGAGCCCGCGGAGGAGAGCGTGCGCGCATTCACCGCGCGACTCTACGAGCGCGGCTGCCTCGTCACGGTCCGACGCTCACGCGGTCGCGACGTCCGCGCGGCATGCGGAACGCTCGCCGTGGGGTGAAAGCTGGACCGCGAACGATCGCGTTTTCGTGCGCCTGGCGTCGGATGCGGTGGAATAACCCTGTTCGCCCGTGGAGCGCGTACGCTCTCGACGATGACCATCTCCAGCTTCGTCGTCGTCGGATTCGTGACCGCCATCGGGTTCGCCGCGTGCACGCCCGCGCAGGACGACCATCCCGAGCTCACCGCCGGCTGCACCGACCGCACGAACAACATCTCGTGCGCGAGCTGTTGCAACACCGAGAACGCCTACCTCGTGAACAACGTGTGCACGTGCAAGGGCAAGATCATGCCGAAGAAGTAGCGCTCACTTCTCGAAGCAGTAGAGGTGGTAGGTCGAGTTGCACGAGCGCTGCGCGGCGTAGGTCCACGAGGTCCCGGTCGCGCCGCTCGTTCCGATCTCCGCCCCATCGGCAGCGCCGTTCGACGACCACTCGACGCAGCGTGCGGCGTTGGCCGTGCCGTTGGCCTCCGTGCCGGTCCACACCCCGAGCGGAGTCGCGATGGCGGCGCCGTTCGGCGCCTTGTCGAGCAGCGTCTTCATCGTTCCGGTCGTCAGCTCGGGGAGCCCGCCGAGGAGATTCGCGCCGACGTACCAGGGTCCGCCGCCGGCGAGCCTCGACGCAGCCGATGCAGAGCCGGTGGAGAGCCACGCCACGAAGTTCCTTCCCGGATAGGTCGCGAGCGCGGCCTCCTGGCATCGCGCGTCGCCCGCCGCGACGCCGCCTGCGCCCGCGACGCCGTTCGCGTCGAGCCGACCGTTGAAGGTCAGCGGCGTCTCGAAGGCTTGCTTCGGGCCGGCGTCGACGGCTGCTTCCAGCGCGGCGTCCGCGGCGTCCGCAGCGTCCGCGGCGTCCGCAGCGTCCGCGGCGTCACTGCTCGTCGGTCCGTCCGCGGCGGCTGCGCCATCGAGCGCGGCATCGCCTCCGGGCCCGCCGCCCGTCGCATCGGCCACGTTCGGGCCGCCGTCCGTGCCCGTGCCCGTGCCACCGCCGCCGCCGTCGGCCACGAGCACCCCGTCCTCGAAGCCGAGGATGGACGCGCATGAAGCCGGCATCGTCCCGACGAGCACGAGCCCGGCCAGCATGCGTACCGGCCGTGTCCATCTCGCGTGCGCAGCCGTGGTCATCCGGGTGACCGAGCGTATCCCGTAACCCGCACGACCGGGGCCGGTCGTGCGGACGGGGGAGCGATCACTGCGGGGTGCAGCTCTTGTTGTTGCTGAACTCGAAGGACTTCTGGCTGTTGTTCGCGGTGTTCGTCTCGGCGACCGAGCTCGTCACGTTTGCCGTGGCCTCGAGGTAATCGGCGCCGGGCCTGGCCGCGTTCACCGTGACCGTGGTCGACGCGCCCTTCGCGATCGCAGGCGTCGCCGCGTCGGTCGTCGAGAGCGACGTGGAGAGGCACTTCATGCGCTGGACGCGGAGCGTCGATGCGCCGGCGTCACGCCAGGGGCTCGTGTTGTGCACGACGACCGAGGCCGACGTGTCACTGGTCCACTTGACGCTGGCGATGACGAGGTCGACGTTCGGCGCGATGAAGCTCGCCGTGCACGAGTAGCCGTTCGTCTGCCCGGGCTCGATGACGGACACGCTGCCGTTGGGCGCGAGATCGCTCGTCAGCGTGAGGTGGCCGGAGCCCTTGTTGCTCGCGGCCCACGAGAGGACCGTGCCCTTCGGGATGGAATGACCGGCGGTGTTGGTGATGGTGTGGTTGCGCGACGCGACGTCCGACGAGCCAGGCCCCGCACAGCCGAGCGCGATCGACGCGAGCGAGATCGAGCCGATGCCGAGGCCGGGGCTCGCCACCGTCGAGATCGGCGGCGCAGCGCCGGGCTTGGGCTGCTCGGCCGCCGCGGCTCCGGGGACGAGGACGGCCACGCCTGCGAGGAATGCGAATGCGAGGGCCGACGACGATGCGATCTTCATGGTGACGAGTTCTCCTGAGCTCCGCGCGAGCGGGCTTGGTGCGGTTTGGATGCCTAGGTTCTGACGCACCTGCGGCCCAATGATTCATGAACGATGTCTGAGGCTTCCATGAGGAAGACATCATCGTTTGCTCACGCAATGCTCAGGATCGAACCGCCCCGTTCGATGCGAAAATCAACCTTTGGCGAGGAATGTGGCGAGACGCGCGCGGCGCTTCTCGTCAGGACGCTGCGCATACGCAAACGCCTCGAGCCCACGCTTCGCGTAGCTCGCCGCCGCCGCGTGATCGCCTGCGGCGATCGCGAGCTCCGCGGCATTCAACGAACAATCGACGGCGCGATCCACGTCTCCGGCAGCCGCGGCCTCGATGAGGTGCTCGGCGATCTCGGCGACGCGGCGATGATCGCGATCGTCACCGAGGTGCTCGGTGAGCGCGCGCGCGACGCGCTCGTGCAGACGAGCACGCTCCGACGCGAGCATGCGCTTGTAGAGGACGTCACGTACGAGCGGATACGTGAAGCGGTAGCTCGCTGCGCCTGCGCGAGCGACCACGCGCGCCACGTCCGCGGCATCCAGCTCGCGGAGGACCACGTCGTTCGTCTCGTCGAGCGCCGCTGCGAGGGGAGCGATGGGAAAGACGGCGCCGAGCACCGCGGCGAGCGTGAGCACGCGCGTCGCCGACTCGGGAAGCGCCGCCAGCATGCTGGTGATGGCGTCCCGCATGCCGTCGCCGCCGACGAGCGCGGTGGTCCGCATCTCGCCGTTGCCGAGCCGGTCGTCGGAGGCGAGTACGTGTGCGAGCTGCGAGAGAAGGAGCGGATTGCCACGGGTCTTCTCGAAGACCTTGTCGATGCTCGCGTCGCTGACGGCGCGCCCGGTCGCCTGCCTCACGAACGACGCGACGTCCTCTCGTGCGAGCGGCTCGAGGCGGACCGTCGACGTGGTCGGCTCCTGGGCCAGGGCGCCCATGGCTGCGCGAAA
>JAYTZB010000590.1:0-4453 GCA_043742085.1 Polyangiaceae bacterium | reverse complement strand
GGCGCCCACACCGCGAGCAGGCGCGCGGAGCAGCGGTCGAACTCGTCGTAGGACACCGCGACCATGCCGTCGAGATCGTGGACGCCCTCGAGGAGCTGGGTGATGCGCTCGAAGCGATCGTTCGGCTCGGGCAGCGTCGCCCACCCCTTTCCACGATCACCGGGCGGACGATTGTTCGCAGCGACGACGCGGTCGGTCCCTCGTGTCGGCACCGGACGCGCATCCTCGTTGGCGGGCGGCGAGCGGTCCGGGAGATCCCAGCCCGAACGGGGATACGCGCCCGTCCATCCCGCGGGGCGCACGTCGACGCGTCCCGAGTGGACGTCGCCCACCGCGCCTTTGGAATCGGCGAGGACATTCTGGAGCGACAGCACCTTGAAGCGTTTGAACGTGGCGATGCCTTCGTCGACGTCCTTGATCGACAGTCCGTCGAAGGCGGCGTCCGCGTCGTTGGCGATGTCGCCGTGGCCGGTCCAGCGGATGCACGGGTACACGCCCTCCACCGAAGCGTCGCCGAGGATCGTGCCGTACTCGTTGTCGTAGAAGACCCACGTCTCGGCCTCACGTCGACCGCGCACCTTCACGCGCTCGATGCGACGCACGAGGGGCTTCCACTCGTCACCCACGAGGTGCTTCTCGTCCTTGCAGCGGTCGGCGACGATGTCGACGTTGTCGCCATGGCCGAACGTGCACGAGAATGCGCACGTGTCGTTGCGGCCCGACGAGTTCCACGCGAAGCCCGGAATGCCGAGCCCCTGGTAGAACGTGCCGTCGGCGTACGCGACGTGCGAGGCATAGACGACCGGCGGAAAGCGGCCGACCTCCATGTGGAACTCGCCCATGAGCAGCGCGCTCCCAGATTCGCTCACGCGACCCGAGATGGCGAACGCGTTCGAGCCGCCGACCGGCGACCCGGCGAGGAGCGCGTATTCCGAAGGCACGCGGAGGCCGCGCAGCTTCTCGAGATCGAGGCCCTCGGCCGCGTCGCCGAGGAGAGCATCGAAGACCGCGCGCGGCGCTCCGCCGGCGACGAGCTCGGCGACGATCATCTCCGCGGTCTGCTGCATCGAGGTGAGCCCGAAGAACGCGACCAGGCGATACACGGTGAACACCGACTTCGGCGTGAAGAGCTCGACGGGACGACCGAGCAGACGCAGGAGGGCGGGCGTTCCGCGCTTGGTCGCACCAGCATTGAACCCGTCGCAGTACGTCTCGAGCCAACGGCGTGTGTCCGGGCGAAGCTTCGCCTCGTAACCATCGAGGCCCCGCGTCAGGGCGAGCGCGCGCACGGCGCGATCGACGGTGCGCGCGAAGCGCCGGTCGCCGAACATCGAGAGGAGCTCTCCGCGCGCCGCGGCAAGCACGAGATGCACCTGCACGAGCCGATCGGTGGCGTGCATGAAGCCGCGTGCCCACGTCGCCTCTGCCACGTCCTTCGCGTAGATGGTCGGGTAGCCGAGCTCGTCGCGCTCGACGCGTATCTCGCCCCACGGTCCCGGCAGCTTCATCCGTCGTTCATACCGCGGACGCACGGCGGCGCGAGATGCTATCGCTCGGTCGAGCTCGCTATCGCGCGCGCGTGCTCGATCGGCCGACCACCACCGCGGCCATGACGCCGCCGCCGATCAGGACCGTCGCGCCGAGTGTCGCCCAGCCAAGATGCTCGCCGCCCAGCGCCGCCCCCAGCAGCACGGCGATCACCGGGTTCACGTACGCGTAGCTCATCGCGACGGCAGGCCGCGAGTGCGCGAGCAGCCAGCTGTACGCCGAGAATCCGACGAGCGAGCCGAAGACGACGAGATAGACCCAGGCCAGCACGCTCCCCCACGCGATCTCGGTCGGGAGATGCTCGCCGAGCACCGCGCTGGTGAGCAGCATCCAGACGCCGCCGGTCAACATCTGCGCACCGGCTGCGCCGAGCCCTCGCGATGCACCGCTCGCCTTGGCGGCCTCGGAGCGCGCGACGAGCGAGCCCAGCGCCCAACCAACCGGCGCGAGGAGCACGAGCAGCGCGCGCCATCCCGCGACGGCGAGCGGCGAGCCGAACCCGAGCAGCGCGACACCTGCGATCCCGAGCACCATGCCCAGCACCTCGACGCGCCCGGGGCGCTCGCCACGGAACGCCATCATGGCGGAGGCGATGAGCGGTGTCGTCGCGCACACCACTGCCGCAACGCTCGAGGGCAGCGTCTGCTCCGCGACCACCACGAGGCCGTTGCCGCACAGGAAGAGGAGCGCGCCGATCGGCACCGCGACGAGCCACGCGCGCCGTGAAGGCATCGTCTCGCCGCGCGCCTTCGTGATGGCGAGGAGCGCGCCGCCGGCCAGCACGAAGCGCGTCCCCGCCATGCCGAACGCCGGGAGGCCCGCCACCGCGACGCGCATCGCGAGGTAGGTCGATCCCCAGATCAGGTAGAGCGCCATCAACGCCACGACCAGGCGGGGATCGATGCGAGAGCGGACCGAGGAAGGCATGAGAAGCGACAAGGGAGGCGATGCGCTCATGGGCATCGATGATGCGTGTCGCGAGCGTACCAGTACAGAGTCACACAGCGCAGCATCGTACCGGCACAGAACGGAACTGTTGCGCAATGACAGCATGAATCTGTGCTGGTCGTATGCGACCACCCGACCGTACACTCCAGGAATGCGGCACGTGATGCGAACCGGCGACGGCGCGGACGGCGCCGACGCGTTCCTCTACGAGCGCATCGCCGACGAGCTCGGCTCGATGGTGACGAAGGGCGCGCTCCGCGCCGGCGATCGGCTCCCGAGCGTCCGCCGGCTCAGCGAAGAGCGCGGCGTCAGCGTCGCGACCGTGCTCGCCGCATATCTCCTGCTCGAGGGCCGCGGCGTCGCCGAGGCACGGCCGAAGTCGGGGCACTACGTGCGCGCGCGGCGCGCCGCCGATCCCCCGGTGCCGAGCGTGCCGCGCCGGGCTCCCTCCCCTGCGCGCGTCTCCATCGCGGCGGGCGCCGATGACCTCATCCGCGCGATGATCCAGGACCGCGGTCTCGTCCCGCTCGGCACGGCCAACGTCGCTGCCGAGCTCTTGCCGCTCCGGAAGCTGAACGCCGCGCTCGCCGCCGTGGCGCGCGAGGGCGGTGGGCCGGGCGGCAGCTACGACGAGCTCCGTGGCAACCTGCAGCTCCGTCGCCAGCTCGCGCGTCGCGCCGTCGCGTGGGGCGCCTTCCTCGAGGAGGATGACTTCGTCACGACGGTCGGCGCGACCGAGGCGCTGAACCTGTCGCTCCGCGCGGTGACGAAGCCGGGGGACATCATCGCCGTCGAGTCGCCGGCGTACTTCGGCCTGCTCCGTCTCGTCGAGGTGCACGGCCTCCGCGCCATCGAGATCCCGAGCGATCCGCGCACCGGCCTCGACCTCGATGCGCTCGAGGACGCGGTGCGCGGCGCACCGGTACGCGCCGTGCTCGCGACGCCCAACTTCTCGAACCCGCTCGGAGCACGCATGCCCGACGAGAACAAGGAGCGCCTCGTCAAGATGCTCACGCGGCGCGACGTCCCGCTCATCGAGGACGACGTGTACGGCGACCTCGCGTTCGACGGAACGAGGCCTCGGCCCGCGAAGGCCTTCGACACGGCGGGCATCGTGATGCTGTGCGGCTCCGTGTCGAAGACGCTCGCGCCTGGCTATCGCGTGGGCTGGGTCGCGCCGGGCAAGTACCGCGACGCCGTCGAGAAGCTGAAGTTCGCGCACTCGGTCTCGTCGCCGACGCCCACGCAGATGGCCGTGGCGGAGTTCCTCGCCGAGGGCGGCTACGACCGGCACGTCCGGCACCTCCGCCGGGTGCTCGCCGCACAGTCGTCACTCTATCGCGAGGCCATCGCGCGGCATTTCCCCGAGGGCACCCGCGTGTCGCGGCCGCAGGGCGGCTTCGTGGTCTGGGTCGAGCTCGGCGAGGAGACGCTCGGCAGCGGCGGACGTCGCGTGAGCGCCGTCGACCTCCAGCTCCGCGCGCTCGATCGCGGGATCGCGATCGCGCCGGGCACCATTTTTTCGGCCCGCCAGCGCTTCGGGCACTGCATCCGCATCAGCACGGGCCATCCCTGGTCGCCGAGGATCGAGCGCGCCATCGCGACGCTCGGCCAGCTCGCGCGCGAGTGAGTGGGCGAGCGAGCGAGTGAGCGGGCGCAGATGCGCGGGTGACGCTCAGCCCGTGCGCGGGGGCGAGAGGACCGAGGTCGCGAGCTCGCGCAGGCGCGCGTTCGTCGAGAGGAGGAACGGCTGCACGGCCAGCTCGAGCCGCGCATCGAGAGGACGGGGCAATGCGAGGAGCACGTCCTCCGCGCATTCGCTCTGACCCTTCGTCGGCACACGACGCGCCAGCTGCTCGAGGGCGACGCGCAGGAGCTCGTCAGCCGGACGTCCGATGGTGCGGAGCCAGCTCACGAAGCGCATGCGCCGCGCTTCGGTCGCGGGTCGACGGATGCG
>JAYTZB010000589.1:0-4855 GCA_043742085.1 Polyangiaceae bacterium | reverse complement strand
CGCTCGAGCCGCGGATCCGGATTGATCACCACCGGCTCACGGACCGCCTCGAGCAGCGGGAGATCGGTGTACGAGTCGCTGTAGAACGTGGACTCCTCGAGCGCAAAGCCGTGCTCTTCGGCAAGGCGCTTGGCCCGCACGATCTTGCCGTCGCCGTAGCAGAGCGGGGAGACGAAGCGTCCGGTGAAGATGCCACGGTCGTCGACCTCGAGCTCGCTGGCGACCACGTGCGGGATCCCGAGCCGACGCGCGAGCGGCTGCGCGGCATAGGGCGAGGCGCCGGTAACGATGGCGAGGAGATCGCCCTGCGCGCGATGGTGCTCCACCGCGCGCCGTCCGAGATCGCAGACGTGCGGCTCGACGTAGCGGCGGAACCAGTCGTCGCAGCGGGTCGCCATCGCCATCTCCGACGTGCCCTGGAGCTGTAGCGCCGCCTTCGCCGCCACCGCCGGCGCATCGATGACGCCGAGCGTGTACTGGGTGACCCAGTAGAGGACGCGCAGGAGATCGCGCCGCGTCGCCTCGCCGATCGCGTGCTGGTAACGCACGTAGAGCGTTCCGGTCTCTCTCCGGATCAGCGTGCGATCCATGTCGAACAGGGCGGCTCGCATGGCGCCGCGAGCTTAGTACACGTGGTAGCCCTTGCCGAGCAGCTCGCTGAAGATGTTGCAGGATGCATGGAACGCGACGCTCGCGCCGATGCCCTTGGTGCGCGCGCGCAGCCAACCAAACACCAGCGACGGGAAGAACACCGCCAGCCGCGCTGGCTCGCGGATGGTGGCGAAGTGCCCGAGCGCGAAGATCACGCTCGAGATGATGAGCGCCGGGCCCACCTCCGCACCGAGGACCCGGATCCGACTCGGGAACGCATCGTCGAGGCGCGACTGGAGATAGCCGCGATAGAACGCCTCCTCGGGCAGCGCGATGATCACGAGCTGGCCGAATACCTCGTTGATGGTCTCCCACGCCTGGACGTGCAGCCCGAACGTGCCGCGCGCATGCCAGAACGTGCGCCATCCGAAGAAGAACGGCACGAAGGTGATGGCCGCGAACGCGAGCGCCCACGCCATCGAGGTCCCGGCGTGGCGTGCGAGACGCCGCCCGTCGATGGGGCCCGGGAGCACGAGGCCGCCGAGCGTGAGGCCCGAGCGCTCCACGCGTGCATCGTCACCACGCCACACGAGGGCCCAGGTCGCGCCGAGGAAGACGAAGCCGACCGCGGTCGCCACGTAGCGATCGGGCAGGAACGTCGAGGCCAACGTCACGATGCCGGTGACGATCGCGGAGGCGATGATCGCTTCGACGAACGCACGCATGTGGATCACCGGCGCGCTCTCACCGGCGCGCTCTCACCGGCACAGGATGCGCGCGGCGTAGATCTCGGGGCTGCCCTTGGGAAGGTCCGAGTCCTGCCACGCCACCGTCCACTCGTTCTTGTTCGCGCCGGCCGCGAGGTACGGGCGCGGGATGTTGCTGCTCGAGCTGTCGTTCGTGTGGAGGAGCGTGCTCGGCGCGATGACGCCGTCGCGCGAGAGGAACGCCATCTTGAGGCGGCCGCCCTCGTAGAAGGAGATCGCGACCTGGCCGTCCTTCACGGCGATCGAAGGACGACCGCCCTTGTCGCTGAACTTCTTGCGCCACTGCACGCGGCCGACGTTGGGATCGATCGCAGCGGCATACGCGCCACCGCCCTCGCCGTGCCACACCACGAAGCAGCCCTCGGTCCCGCACGCGATGGAGGGCGCGTCGGCTGGCGCCTTGTCCTCGTTGACGGGCTTGGCGTCGCCGAACTCGCGCGACTCGCGGTTCGGGTCCTTGCTCTCTTCGAGGCCGTTCTTCTCGAGGTCCGCGAGCGGTACGCGCAAGCGCACGATGAGGCGCTCGTGCTCGCGGGCGCTGTCCTTCTCGAGGCGGTACGCGACCAGCAACGTGTTCGCGGCGACCGCGACGCTCGGATAGCGAACGCGCGGCGGCGGGAACTTCGACTTCGGCGGAGCGTGGTAGTCGGTGAGGCGCGTCTCGGGCCCGATGGTGTCGAGATCGTTGGAGAGCGCGCGGACGAAGAGGTCGTACTCCTTGTCCTTGTCGCGATCGTCTTGCCACACCACGAAGAAGCCCTTGGGGCCCTTGTCGATGGCCGGCCAGAAGTCGCCGGGGCGCGACGCACCGATGAAGCGGCTCTGGCCGTTGGCGGCGTCGATGCGGCCGTCGGCGTCGAGGAAGCGCGCGCGCACGCCCTGCTCGTGACCGGACTTGTCCCAGTAGAGGAGGACGGTGCGATCGGAGTCGGGGCTCTGTGCCGTGAGCTGCGGGCGCTGCGCGTCGCTTGCCTCGGGCGTGAGATCGCGGATCGGTCCGATGGCCTTGCCGCTGTCGTTGAGGACGACGCCGTAGACGTGATCGTGGTCCTTCTGCTCGTGGTCGTCGGTCCACGTCACGAGCATGCCCTTCGGCGTGGCGCGGATGGCGGGGCGCTCGGCGCGCTTGTCGGTCGCGACGCGCGGGCGCGAGAAGGCCACCGCCTTGCACGGCCCCGTCGCCTCCTTGGGATTCGCGATGAAGCGGAACTGCTCGGCGTAGACCTTGGCGATCGCCGCCGCCTGCGGCCCCATCGCCGTCGCCTCTTGCAGCTTGGCGAGCGCGCCCGGCGTGTCTGCGGCGGTGAACCGGCGCTGCGCTTCGGCGATGAGCGGCGCCCACTTCGGCTCGTCGATGGCGGGCGCGCTGAGGCCGTTCGTGCCGGAGGGGACCGCGCTCGGCAGGGCGCTCGTGGCCGTCGACTGCACGACCGGCGTGAACACCTGCGGATTCAAGAAGCGGAGCCACACGAAGAGCGCCGCGGAGATGGATCCGCCGAGGAACACCGCGCTCCCCACCACGCGCAACGTCGACGCGCGACGCGGAGGTGCGGGCGTCTCGCGATCGGCCGCGGGCGGCACCTCCTGCGAGGTCCGTTGCACGAGCGGCAGCGCCAGCGACGCGTCGCTGCCGACGCTTCCTCCGCCACCGGCCGGGCGAACGCTCTCGAGCACCTCGGACGAGAGCTCGGAGGTGTCGGCGAGCGCGGCCGAGACGTGCGGCGGATTCCTGCCGGTGCCCGCGCTCATGTTGACGTTGGGGAAGCTCGCGCTGGAGGCCGGGCGCTGTCCCCACGACTCGACGAACGCGTCGGCGAGCTCGCGCGCGCCCTGGTAGCGCTTCGCCGGATCGCGCTCGAGGCACTTCTTGAACCACGCATCGAGCGCGGGCGGCAGATCGGCGCGCGCCGCCGACGGTACGGGAATGGGTCCGGTCGCGATCGATGCGAACGTCATCGCGACGCCCTGATCCATGTTCCAGACCGGGCGGCCGATGAGGCACTCGTAGGCCATGCAGCCGAGCGCCCAGAGATCGGCGCGATGATCGACGTTCCCCTGCCCCTTGACCTGCTCGGGTGACATGTAGGCGGGAGTTCCGAAGACCGCGCCCTCGCGCGTGAGGCGCTTGGCGGCCTTCTCTTCGGGGTTCACCGGCGCGTAGAACTTGGCGAGACCGAAATCGAGGATCTTGATGACGTCGTCACCTTCCTCGCCCTTCGTGAGGAAGATGTTCTCGGGCTTGAGGTCGCGATGGACGATCCCCGCGCCGTGCGCCTTCACGAGGCCGCGCGCGGTGTGGACGATCACCTTGATGGTGGTGTCGACGTCGATGATGCGCACGCGCGCCATGCGGTCGTAGAGCGACTCGCCTTCCAGCAGCTCCATGGCGATGAACGGACGGCCGTCGTCGAGGCGCCCCGAGTCGTAAACGTCGACGATGTAGGGGCTCTTGACGCTCGCCGCGGCGCGGGCCTCGCGGAAGAAGCGCTCGATCACGATCGTCGAAGCGGCCAGCTCCGACGCGAGGATCTTCACGGCGACCTTCTTGCCGAGCGAGAGCTGCTCGGCCTCGTAGACCGCCGCCATTCCGCCGCGGCCGATCTCGCGCGCGACGCGGTATTTGCCGACCAGGAGGGTCCCGACCGGGATCTTCGACTCGTTGGAGGACATCGAGAACGGCCCGGAAAATGCTACGCCGTTTCGCCGGAAAACATAAGGCTTCGTTTCGTTTATGCTGAGCGCGTCATGAGCGTGGGGGACGCAGAAGGCAAACGTGAGCGGCTCGCCGCGATCGGTGAGATCGCCGCCGAGGTCGCTCACGAGCTGCGAAATGCCCTGCAGATCATCAGCGCCAACGCGTATCTCGCGAAGCAGGACTTATCGAAGAGCGCCCCGCAGCTCGCCAAGATCGAGCGAAGCGCCCGCCTCGCGCACGGCATCGTCGACGACCTGATGGCCCTCGCGCGCGGCGAGCCGGCGCATGCCGAGCCCGTGCTCTTCGTGGAGATTGTCCTCCAGTCGCGGGAAGACCTCGCCGAGCGCGCCGCCGACTACGACGACCGCATCGCGCCGGCTCAGCTCGAGGTCCGCGCACATCAGGGCTTGCTGTCGCGCTGCCTGCATGTCCTCTACGAGAACGCCATCGCCGCGTCCGCGCCGCGCGTACCGAAGATCGAGACAAAGGCCTGGGCGGAGGACGGACGCGTGGTGATCGAGGTGGCCGATGACGGTCCGGGCGTACCCGAGCACATCGCGAGCTCGATCTTCGAGCCGCTGGTCACGGCGCGCGCCGGGGGCACCGGGCTCGGCCTCGCGCTTGCTCGGCGCGTGGTCGCGGCGCACGCCGGCACCATCGTGCTCGTCCCGAACGCCGAAGGCGTCACCGGCGCGCGCTTTCGCGTCGAGCTGCCCACGCGGTGAGCTAGGGTTTCCGTGATGAAGAAGTGGGCGATCGTGGCGGCCTGCGCGGCAGTGGCTGCCGTTGCGCTCTGGCTCAC
>JAYTZB010000588.1:0-4901 GCA_043742085.1 Polyangiaceae bacterium | reverse complement strand
CGAGCGGGTGAAGCGTGGGCCCAGGAGGCGCTCTTTCGCCGGCACGCCCGGCGCCTGAACGGGATCGCGTTCCGCGTGATGGGACGCGACGACGAGATCGACGATCTCGTGCAGGATACATTCATCGCGGCGCTCTCGTCGCTCGAGCGGCTCGACAAGCCGGACGCCTTTGCGTCCTGGATCTCCGGGATCCTGGTGCGTCAGGCCTACAAGAAGATCCGAAGGCGGCGCATGCTCGCGCGGCTTGGTCTCGGCCGTGCGACGGCGGCGGTCGATCTGGACGAGCTCGTCTCGTTCACCGCGAGCCCGGAACGCGCCGCGGAGATCCGCGCGGTGTATTCGGTCGTCGAGTCGCTCCCTGCCGATGTGCGCATTCCGCTCGTCCTCCACCGCATCGAGGGTCTCGGGCTCGAAGAGGTCGCCACCATGATGGGCGTCTCGCTCGCGACGGTGAAGCGACGGATCGTCGAAGGACACGCCGCGCTCGAACAACGCTTCGGCAAGGAGGGCCTCCGATGAAGACCGAGGAAGAGCGCCCGCTCGCTGACGACATCAACCCCCGCGTCGACGACGCGCGACTCGCCCGCCAGTGGGGCGCAGTCTCGAGGTCGCTCGTCGTGCGCCCGCGCCGGACGTTCTACTTCGCTGCGTTCGCTCCCGCAGCCCTCGTCGCGGTGGCGCTGATGCTCGTCTTGGTCTGGCGACCGTGGCGAGCGGCAGGCGGAGCGATCGCGACTGCGCGCCCCTCGGACGCCTTGATCCTCGCAGACGGAAGCCGCGTCACGCTCTCCGACGGCGCCGAGCTCGCGGTCGACAGCGCGACGCGCGAGCGCGTCCACCTCGTGCTCTCGGCTGGGACGATCGAGCTCGACGTCACGCACGTGGAGGGCCGGCCGTTCGTCGTGAGCGCTGCCGGTCACGATGTCACCGTGCTCGGAACCGCGTTTGCCGTGCGGCTCGACTCGCACGATGCGGTGCGAACGCTCGCCGTCGACGTGACGCGGGGGCGCGTCTCGGTGACCGGGCCGACCGGGGAGCACGTGCTCGGCGCGGGACAGAGCTGGTCGACGCGCATCGACCCGGCGTCCGCGGCCTCCGCGGCTGCAGCGGCCTCCGCGGCTGCAGCGGCCTCCGCGGCTTCAGCGGCCTCCGTCGACGAGCCGAGCGCGGTGCCCGCGCCCAACGTCGAGCCGCCGCCGGTGCCCAGCCTCGAGCCGACGTCGAAGGCGGTGGTCGCCGCGGTCGTGGAGGGGCCGCGCGAGCTCCTCGCGCGAGCGACCGAAGCGCGAACGAACGGGCGGCCTCGCGATGCGGCGTTGGCGCTCGACACGTTGCGGCGACGCTATCGATCCGATGCGCGCGCGGGTCTCGCGGCGTTCGAGCTCGGGCGTGTGCGTCTCGATGCGCTGAACGATCCAGCCGGCGCCGCCGAAGCGTTCGCGGACGCCATTGCGCTCGCCCCGGCCGCGCCATTCCGGGAGGACGCCGAAGCGCGACGCGTCGACGCGCTCGACGCGCTTCCCGATCGGGCGCGCTGCGAACGTGTGCGCGACGCGTATCTCGCTCGGTACCCGACCGGGCTCCACGCGCGGCAGGTCCTGACGCGCTGCAAGCGCCCATGAAGCGGAGACGCTGCGCGGTCATCGCGGTGCTCCTCGTGTCCTGGTCCCGCGGCGCCGTGGCGGCGGACGATCCCGCCGCACCTCACGCCGCTGCCGCTCCCGCTCCCGCATCGGCGCCCGCGGAGTGCGGTAGACCGGGTCATCCGGGAATCGTCTTGCGCGCGACCGGCATCGATGGCGAGCTCGAGTCCAAGATCGTGCAGCAGCTGAAGGTGGCGCTGGCAGGGCGGAGCTTCGACCTCTGCGCGTCGGACGAGACCACGGGCGCCGTCGCCGAGCTCGACATCAGCAAGGGCAGCGCAGCGGGCGTCGCTCTGTCGCTCTCGGTCCGCGACGAAGTGACCGACAAGCGGGTCTCTCGTGAGATCGATCTGCGCGGAATACCCGAAGACGGTCGCGCCCTCGTGATTGCGGAGGCGGCCGACGAGCTCCTGCGCGCGAGCTGGGCCGAGCTGCTCGTCGCGGATGCGCCGAAGCCGAAGCGCGAAGTCCCGGCGGAGATCACGCGCGCACTTCCGACGGTGGAACCCGCGCCCGCGCCACCGACCGTGCGGTACCGCGCGCCGCTCGTGGAGCTCGGCGTCGACGCCGCGATCGAGCACTACGGCAGCGGTCACACGCAGCTGGGACCCGATCTCTCGGTGGGCGTCTTTCCGCTCGAGAGAGTGGGCGCCGTAGCGCGCGTCGGCATCCGCAGCGCGTCGCGCGCCGAGAATGCTGCCGGCTCCGTCGACCCCACCGGCGTGGCCGGCGCGCTCGCGCTGCTCGTCGCAGCCCTGCCACGCGAAGGAAGCGTCGGCATCGACGGCGGTGCGGAGATCTTCGTGACGAGCGTGCACTACGAAGCCACGGCGCTCCCGGGCTCGCATGCGCGCAGCGACACGGGCACCGCCGTGCACGCCTCGGCAGTAGCTCACGGGTGGGCGGTGCTCACGCGGCCGCTACGCGCAACGCTCGCGGTCTCGCTCGGTGCGCCCATCCACACGGTGCGTGCCGCGACCGGCGACGGCACCATCGCGTCCGTCTCGGGGCTCCTCGTGGGCGCCACCCTTGGTCTTGGAGGGGCGTGGTGAACGTCACGCGCACGCAGGCGGCGGTGGCCGTCGCCCTCGTGGTCGGCTCGATTGCCGTGAGCGTCGCCGCTTGCGGAGAGTCGGTGCTCGACGTGCTCACGACCGACCCACTCGCCGACGCGACGGCCGACGGCGACCGTCCCGATGGCGGCGAGGCGGGCAGCACGGATGCCGCCGCTGACGTCGATCCGGGTGACGCGCCCGGCCTGAGCTGCGCCGACGCGTCGGCGGTCCACGAGGCGTGCCTTCAATCGACCGAGTGCTGCTCGGGCTACTGCGCGTCCTCGACGACCTCGCTGGAGACGACGTGCCGCCCCGCGACGGGCTGCCTCGGGGTGGGTGCAACATGCATGCGTTCCGGCGCATGCTGCTCGAATGGATGCTTTGCGTCCGGTCTGGATGCCTCGACCACGTCCTCGGGCACGTGCGCCGGTGCGGCCGCTTGCTTCGTCACGGGCGCGACGTGCGTAGCGAGTCACGACTGCTGCTCGCAGAGGTGCCTCGCCGGCACGTGCGCGAGCGCTGCGCCGGGGTGCAAGCCCGCGGGCGAGGCCTGCGCGACCGACGCCGCGTGCTGCGGCCGCGTCTGCGTCGATCACGGCGACGGTGTGCTCACCTGCGCGCTGCTGCAAGGCTGCCGCCCGGAGGGAGAGACGTGCTCCACGTCAGGCGACTGCTGCACGCAGCGCTGCGAGCCCGACACGACGGGGGTGCTTCGCTGCGCCGCGCTCGGTGCTTGCACGTCGAACGACAGGAAGGCGTGCTCGCGGCAGGTCGGCGACGTCTGCGCCGATGCGAATCAATGCTGTTCGCGCGTCTGCCTGTCGACGACCGACGGCACGAAGCGCTGCGCGCCCTCTGGCGGCTGCCGGAGCGAGTGTGAGCTCTGCAAGGCCTCCGGCGACTGTTGCTCGGGCGTCTGCGGCCAGAGCGCAGACGGCGTCCAGCGCTGTCAGCCCGCGTCGATGTGCGGCAAGCCCGGCGAGGTCTGCGACAAGGACCCGGACTGTTGCAACACCGGCGGCACGTCGAGGTGCTCGCCCGACCCCATGCCCGGCGGACCCAAGCGATGTCATCCGCCAGGGATGCCCGCGTGCGCACCGGAAGGGGCTTCGTGCGCGCTTGCGAGCAGCTGCTGCGCCGGTCGTTGCGTGCCCGACCAGGGCGGCGCGTTCAGGTGCAGGGCCGCGTGTCTGCCGTATGGATCGGCGTGCACCTCGCGCGCCGACTGCTGCGGCGTCGACGTGGATTGCCTGGACCTCGGAGGCACGCAGATCTGCGCGCCGATCGGGAACTGACGACCATCTCAGCGCGCCCGCGCGACCGCCGCCGGGACGAAGTTGGCGGCGCGGTGCACGCCCGAGGCCTCGCGCTCGCCGGCGAGACGGAGCGCATGACCCGGCGCAGCGCCGGCGCCGCCGCGATGACGTTCGAGCCGCAGGCGAAGGTTGTTCGGGCTGTCCGAGCTCCGGATCGCTTCGTCCTCGGTGATGCGGCCCGAGGCGCACAGCGTGAAGAGCGCTGCGTCGAAGGTCTGGCAGCCGTCGACCGCCGACTGCTCCATCGCGTCCTTGAGGACGTGGATCTCGTGGCGGCGAATCAGGTCCTTCACGCGCGGCGTGTCGAGCAGGATCTCGAGCGCGGCGGCGCGACCGCCGCCGATCGCGGGTAGCAAGCGCTGCGCGACGATGCCGCGCAGGTTGAGCGACAGCTGCGAGAGGATCTCCGGCTGGCGCTCCGCCGGGAAGAAATTGAGGATGCGCTCGATGGCCTGGTCGGCGTTGTTCGAGTGCAGCGTCGAGAGACAGAGATGACCGGTCTCTGCGAAGGCGAGCGCTGCCTCCATGGTCTCGGCGTCGCGGATCTCGCCGATGAGGATGACGTCTGGGGCCTGGCGCAGCGTGTTCGCGAGCGCCTGCTTGTAGGAGCGCGTGTCGAATCCCACCTCGCGCTGCGTCACGACGCACTTCTTGTGCGGGTGGATGAACTCGACGGGATCCTCGATGGTCACGATGTGGCCGGTGGCCGTCGCGTTGCGGTGATCGATCATCGCAGCGAGCGTGGTCGACTTTCCGCTGCCCGTACCGCCCACGAGCAGCACGAGGCCGCGCTTGGAGAGCATGAGGTCAGCGAGCGTCTTCGGGTGACCGAGCTCGGCGAGCGAGGCGATCTTGCTCTTCACGAGGCGAACGACCATGCCGGTCGA
>JAYTZB010000587.1:0-1867 GCA_043742085.1 Polyangiaceae bacterium | reverse complement strand
GACGACAAGTGCACGAACAAGCAGTGCGGCGTTGCTGATCACGACGCGCTCGACACCGCGAAGAAGTGGGGCAACGTCTCGACGGCGTTCTTCATCGTCGGCGGCGTGGGCCTCGCGACTGGGCTCATCGCGACGCTCGCGGCGCCCAGCCGGAGCACCGGTCTTGGGCCACCACCGCCCGGTCGCAAGCCCGTCGCGCTCACCGTCACGCCGGACTTCGGTCCGGGAGGAGTGGGCGTCCATGGCGCGTTCTGAGCGTCCCCGTCTCGGTCTGCGGCTCCGGGCCCGCGTTCGTGTGCGTCCGGGCCGCGTCGCGCTCGGTGCCGCGCTCGCGCTGCTCGTGCCGACCGCGCTCGCGTGCAACTCGATCATCGGGCTCACCGACTTCGAGAAGACGCAGTGCCCCGGCGCCCGCTGTGCCGATGACGCCGGTCCGCTGCCCGACCAGCTCGTCGACGGCGGCCCGGACGTCGTCACCGATGCCGCTCCCGACGCGAAGGGCGCCGATCCCGTCTCGTGGGCGAAGTGGCCGATGCCGAACTACGGCGACGGTGGCCCGGGTCTGCCCTTGCCGTCGAAGCCGCTCGACGCGGGCGCCGGCATCGTGACGGACAGCGTCACGAGGCTGGTGTGGCGCTCGACGCTGGTGCCCGGTGATTTCGCCGCTGCCGATGTCGAGGCCGCCTGCGCGCCGCTCCCCAATGGACCGTGGCGCGCGCCGAAGCGCATCGAGCTGGTCACGCTCCTCGATTATTCACGCCCGACCTTCGTGGATCGGACCGTCTTCACCGACCTCAAGAATTTCAGGGTGTGGAGCACCTCGGCGGTGCGTCCCGTCAAGGGCGCTCCGGATCCGCAACAGACGTGGGTCGTCAACTTCGAGACCGGTGCCGTCGAGCCGCTCGCCAACGGCAACGTCGCGAAGGTCCTTTGTGTGAGGGCGAAATGACCCATCGTCAGACCAGGCGCACGCTTCTGCCCCGCGCGATCCTCATCGCGATCCTCGTCGCATTGCCCGCCGCAGCGGATGCGCCGCGCGACCAGTACGCGCAGTTCGACGCCGACAGCCGGACCATCCAGGACACGTTCACGAAGCTGGAATGGGACCGCAAGGCGACGTTCAAGGCGACCTTCGACAGCGCCTCGGGCAACTGCGCGCTCCTCTCGTCGCTCCAGTCGTCCGGGCGCCTTCCGACCGTGAAGGAGCTCCTCACCATCCTCGATGAGCAGCCGCACCTCGAATACGAGTTCGGTCAGAACGTCGCGAAGATGATCGACGCGCTCGCGTTCGCCGACACACCGGTCGACCTCCCGTACTGGACGAGCACGCCGGCGCCCGGCACCGACATGTTCTGGACGCTCAGCTTCAAGACCGGCCTGATGGTCGCCCAGTCGAAGACGACGATGGCCAACGCTCGCTGCGTCCGCTGACGAAGGATGCGCCGAAGCGCCTCTTTCTGGGGTCGCGGATCAATGGCAGGATGCGCGCACCATGGCCGAGATCGCACCCCTCACGCCGCTTCGTTACGACCTCGCACGCCTGGCCGCGGGCGATAGCGACCCCAACGCTCAGGGCCTCGCGGCCGTCGTCGCGCCGCCGTACGACGTCATCGACGCCGCCCAGCGCGCCGAGCTCGCCGCGCGGCATCCCAACAACGTCGTGAAGCTGATCCTGCCCGAGGGGGAAGGGGACGCGAAGTACGCACACGCCGCCGATCTCCTCGACTCGTGGCGCACCGAAGGCGCGCTCGTCCGCGACGACGTCCCCGCGTTCTATCGCTACGACCAGACCTTCACGCCGCCCGGCGCCGGCGGGAAATCGATCCGCCGCCGTGGGTTCCTCGGCCTCGTGAAGCTCGTCGAGCTC
>JAYTZB010000586.1:0-1720 GCA_043742085.1 Polyangiaceae bacterium | reverse complement strand
GATCCAAAGTCGCGTTCTGGCGGGAGGTCGCGGACGCCGACGCCTGAGCGGTCTTTGCCATCCAGCGATCTCGTGTCCCCCGACCGATCACGCTCGTAGCGGCGGGGCGTCCACCGTGGGCTCGTCTTGCCGCGCGTGCAGCGATGCGCGGAGCGCGCTCGACCTCCGCGCCGTCCCCGTACGAGGATGCGCGGCCGCATGCCCACGCGCGCGCCGTCGCCGCGCTCCTCTCCACCTGCTAAATCACCGATCGTGATTGTCGAACACCCATCATGCTGCGCGCCTAGCGACCGCTGGCTTCGCCGCGCGGCGCCAGCGGTAGCTTTCAAGGTATCGGCGGGCATTGGACAGCAGGTGGTTCATTGTCTTGCACCGATGATTGCGAGTGACGTTGGCATGGAAGTCCTGCCAGACGCGTTCGATGCGGTTCGCGTCGGGGCAGTAGGGCGGCAGGAAGTGGAGCACGATGCGTCCGCCGAGCGCGGCGAGCGCGTTGCGCGTGAGATGCGCGGAGTGGATGCCGTAGTTGTCGACGACCAGATGGACGCGCCGCGCCCGGCGGTATCGAGTCGCGAGGAGCCAGAGCAACTGGCAGAAGAGCGCGGCGTTCTTTTTCTCCGCACCTGTCGTGTGCAGGCGGCCGGTGCGCACATCGAGAGCGCCGGCGAGGTAGAACTTCTTGTTCTTACCGGGTGTGACGATGCGCCGCTGATGACCGCGCAGCATCCAATCGCGACCGATCTTCGGGTTGAGGTGAACGTCGACCTCGTCCGAGTACAGCACCGGCTCGTCGGCGCTCGCGCGCCCCTCGAGCCTGCGGATTTCCGCCAGAACACGCTTTCGCGCATCACGCGGCCACGGGCAAAGGACGACCGGCTTCGGCATTCCGAGCCGCGCGCCGATGCGGGCAAGCGCGCGGCCCATCGTGCACACCGCGACGCCCGGCCAGCCGTCTTTTCGCATCTGAAGGCAGAGGAGCTCGCGCGTCCAGGTCGGTCGCATCCACCCCGAATCCTCAGGCGTGCCGCGCAACAGCGTGACGAGCGCACGACGGAAGGCGTCGTCGACCTTCGGCCGTCCGTTCCCGCGGCGCCGGTCGAAGAGCCCGTCGGCGCCCAGCGCAGCGAAGTGATTGGCCGCGCGTACGACCGTCGACCGGGCGACATCGAGATCATGGGCGACCTGCGGGCTACTTCGACCGAGGCCCAGCCGGCTAACGATGTGAAATCGCACCGCCGTCTGCGGATCGCCGCTGCGGCGGCCCACGGCTATCAGGTGACGTCGCATCACGCGGCTCATCCGAGGTATCTTGTCCACGCGCGGGGCTCCTTGGCTTGGTCGTTTGGCAATTGCCGAACCAAGGAGGAACCCCGCGTATTTCCATCTATCGCGAAGCGTGATCGAGATTCACGCTCGGTGATTTAGCTAGCGCTTGCTCTCGACGAAAACCGCCACACTCCTGGAGCAGCGAATCTGGGGGCGGTGCGACGCGGCGGTGCGACGCGAAACGGCGGAAAGACGACGGGACCAGATATGATCGATGCTCTCCGTCAGTGCACCGGAGTGGCGACGCCGTCGCCCAAGACCTCCGCCGACGTCCGCGTCCCGAGCCAGGCGCGCAGCGCGGCGCCGCCGGACGGGATCACCTCGAGCGTCGCCACCGGCCGCGCGTGGAAGAGCCCGTCCCAGGCGCCACCGAACAGGACGCCACCGCCGGGCG
>JAYTZB010000585.1:0-3379 GCA_043742085.1 Polyangiaceae bacterium | reverse complement strand
GACCGTGGCGCGGCTCCGCGTGGGCGCGTTCGACGGTCTGCGGGTCATCGCCAACATCGCGCATCGCGAAGGGATCGATCCGGTGCTCGCGCGCGTCCTCTTCGATGCGCCGCTCGAGCCGGCATCGGGATTTCTCGCCTCCGAAGGGACGACCGGCGGCGCGGGGCTCGTGATCCCGTGGTCGCACTTCTTCACGACGTCGGTGGGGGCCGACGGCGACGCGAGCAAGAAGACGTTCGAGCTGGTCGCCGCGCGCGCAGGGATCGAGCTCCGCGATCGTTGCGGTTGCCTGACCCTGCGCGTGATGGGCTCCCATCGCCTGGCGCGCGAAGGCGTGGATGTGTGGCTGGCCCTGGATTTTGCGGCCAATCGCTGACAGCGCGCTTGTTGAATCCGAACGTCAACATCGCTTTCACGTCTTCTTCTTGCGTGTTGCGCGTGACGGTGGCTCTATCTCTGCATGAAGGGCGACGCCAAGGTCATTGACCTACTCAACGAGATACTCACCGGCGAGCTCACCGCCATCAACCAGTATTTCCTGCACGCAAAGATGTGTCAGAACTGGGGGTACAAGCGGCTCTACGAGCACATCCGCAAGGAGTCGATCGACGAGATGAAGCACGCCGATCAGCTGATCGAGCGCGTGCTCTTCCTCGAGGGCCTGCCCAACGTGCAGCGGCTCGGCAAGATCAACATCGGCCAGACCGTCGTGGAGCAGCTGAAGAACGACCTGGCGGTCGAGATGGAGGCCGTGCCGCGCCTCAACAAGGCCATCGAGCAGTGCCGCGCCATCGGCGACAACGGGACCTGCGAGCTGCTCGAGGACATCCTCGTCTCCGAGGAGGAGCACGTCGATTGGCTCGAGGAGCAGCTCGAGCTCGTGAAGCAGGTCGGCGAGGCGCACTACCTGGCGCAGCAGATCCGCGAGTAGGCGGCGCGGATGAGCGCCCCGGCGCGCATTCTCGGCCGAAATCCGGTTGAACCAGACCTGAAGCGACACTTTCGCCACGGCAATGTAACGCTTCGGTTCTACTCATGTTTGTGCTCGTGCTTGGCGACAGAATGCCACGGCCGCCCTTGATAATGAAAACGGGTTTCATTATCTTCAGGACTGCATGTACGTCTGCGTTTGCATGGCCGTCACGGAGGCCGAGGTCGAAGCCGCCATCGCCGGCGGAGCCACCACCCGCGATGCGGTCACCCGCGCGTGCCGCGCTGGCGGCGACTGCGGCGCCTGCCACGGGATGATCGAGCACAAGATCGAGGACCACCTCGAGTCGTGCGCGCATTCCGGGCCCGTGGCGTGCCCGGGACCCCAGCCCCTCGCGCCGGTCCACGCCGATCTCGTCTCGGCTGACTCGCTCGTCCGCGCGCGCAACCGCGCCGCCTGAGCCCGTCAGGCTGCGCCGTCGCGCTCGGGCGCGGCAACCGCCATGGCGGCGCCGGCCTTGTCGCGGTCGCCGCACATCCACTCGACCAGGAACGACGCCACGTCACTGGGCTTCGTGCCGGGACCGAAGCCGGCGTCGAAGCCGAGCTCGAGCGCGAGCTTGTGGTCGATGCGCGGCCCGCCCAGCAGCATCACCACCTTGCTCCGCCAGCCCTGCTTCTTGGCGAGATCGATCAGCGCGAGCGCGTTCTCCTTGTGGCAGTTGCGCTGCGTGATGATCTGGCTGACCAGGATGGCGTCCGCGCTGAGCGCCAGCGCCCGCTCCGCGAGCTGCTCGTTCTCGACCTGCGCGCCGAGGTTGTACGCCTCGAAGGCCTTGTAGCTCTCGAGCCCCTTGTCGCCGGCGTAGCCCTTGTAGTTGAGGATCGCGTCGATGCCGACCGTGTGCGCGTCGGACCCGGTGCACGCGCCGACCACCACGATCTTGCGCGCCAGGCGCGCGGTCACGCGATGCTCGATCTCGTCGCGGGACAGCGCCTCGGTCCGGATCTCGGGCACGTCGATGGTCGACGCGTCGATGGCGTGCTGCGAGTGCCCGTAGACGACGAAGTACGTGTAGCCCTCGGCGCACGGCTCCATCGTCGTGACGAGGACCTCCGAGAGACCGTGGAGCTCGGCGAACTGCTTCGCTGCCTCCTTCGCGCGGGCCGACGGCGGGATCTCCAGCACGAAGGAGAGCTGCAGCATGCCGTCGTTCTGACGGTCGCCGTACGCACGGAGCAGCTTGGAAGGGAGCGTGGGATGCATGATCAGGAGCTCGCTTCCAGGGCGGTCAGGATCGGATTGACGTAGTCGTTGGAGCGCTCGAACACGCCTGCGTAGCCCTTGCCGCCGGTGCGCGTGCGCTTCACGTCGGCGAAGGCGCCGCGCTCGATGGCCTTCCAGATCGTCTCGCCCTCGACCTCGGTCAGGAGCTCGAGCGCCTCGTCGAGGACCTGCTCGGCGCGCTTGGCCATGATGCCGTCGGGCTTGATGCTGATCTCTTCGCCGAGCGACCGCGCGGTGTTGAACACGTATTTCGTGGCCTTCAACGACAGGTAGCGGTCCATCAGCATGGGGTTGTGCACCGCCTCGCTGAACATGCCGAGCAGCTCGATGCTCTGGTGCGTCGCCACGCCGACCAGGCTGAACATCGCGTCGTGGACGTGGCTCTGGAAGATGTCGCCGGTCTTGAACTTGGTGGGCGGCATCCACTTGATGGGATGCGTGGGGAACACCTGCCGGATCAGCTGCGCCTGCGCGAGCTCGAGGAGAAAGCTGTTCTCGATCGACGGATCGATCTCGTACGCGTGGCCGAGCCCCATCTGCTCGTCCTTCACGCCGGCGTGCTTCGCGAACGCCTCGTTCACGAACTGGCTCGCGAGGACGGTGTGAGCCTTCTCCACGGCGTCCGCGGTGGTGAGGTAGTTGTCCTCGCCCGTGTTGATGACGATCCCGGAGCGCGCGATGATCCGCCGCGACACGTACTGATCGATGAAGTTGCGGCACGGGTTGATGTCCCGGAAGAGGATCCCGTACATCGCGTCGTTGAGGAGCATGTCGAGGCGCTCGACCGCGCCCATCCACGCGATCTCCGCCATGCAGAGGCCCGACGAGTAGTTCGTCTGGTGGATGTAGCGCCCGTAGTCGAGCGCGGCCTCGTCGGTGGCGCGCCGGATGATCTTGAAGTTCTCCTGCGTCGCGAAGGTGCCGCCGTAGCCCTCGGTGGTCGCGCCGTGAGGCACGTAATCGAGGAGCGACTGCGCGGTGGCGCGGATGACCGCGACGATGTCGGCGCCGGCATAGGCCGCGGCCTTCGCCTGGAGCGCGTCGTCGTAGATGTTGCCGGTGGCGACGATGACGTACTTCAGCGGCGAGCCGCCCGGCGTGCTCTTGACCTTGTTCGCTTCGCGCTCGTCCCGCGCGGTGTCGATGCGATCGAGCGCGCGC
>JAYTZB010000584.1:0-1613 GCA_043742085.1 Polyangiaceae bacterium | reverse complement strand
GCGAGCGCGCTCTGTCAGCTCGGAGCTCGATCCGTCGATCAGAGCTTGATCGACTTCCACGCGCCGCCGTGGAATTTCGCGGTCATCACGATGCAAGCGCCGATGGCGTACGCGACGGCACCGACCCACATCCCGGTGAGGCCGTGGTCGGTGGTGACGCCGAGAACCCAGGCCAGCGGTACGAGCAGGAAGAACACGAGACAGAACTGCGCCGCGGCGACGAACTTGGTGTTGCCGGCGCCGAAGAGCGCTTCGCTCAGGATCATGGCGACGGCGATGATCGGCGTGACCCAGGCCATCATGCGCATCGGCATGAGCGCAGCCTCGCGCACGGCATCGGAGTCGGAGATGAAGTGGACGATCTCGCGCGGAAAGATCACGCCCTCGATCAGGCCGACGAAGCCGAAGAGGACCAGACCGAGCCGCACGCTGGCCCAGCCGAAACGCGAGGCCTGCTCGGGCTGCTTCGCGGCAAGCGACTGCGCGACCAGCGTTGCGGTGGCGGTCCCGAACGCGAGGCAGGCCGTGAACGTGAGCTTGAGGAGCGCGACGATGTCGGTGGTGGCAGCGCCGTTGACCGCCTCGTGCTGGCCGTTCGTCGAGAGCAGCGCCTCGGCGGCGTCGAGCTTGCCGGCCACCTTGGTGAAGAGCCCGAAGCCCAGCATCATGACGATGGTGGCGAGCGCTGCCGGGATCGACAGCTTGAGGATGTCCCACGTGAGGCTGCGCGAGATGTTCGACCAGCGGAGGGGCTGGTACTTCGTCCGCTCGCGCGCTGCGTAGTAGACCATGATCCCGAGGCCGACCCAGGTCGAGACGAACGCCGCGAAGCCGGCGCCGGGCGCGCCCATCGCGTGGATGCCAACGGTGGGATTTCCGAAGATGAAAAGCCAGCACAAGAGAACGTTGAACACGTTCATGACGAGCGCCGAGACCAGGTGAACCCAGGTCTTGCCGATGCCGTCGAAGAAGGCCTTCACCGCCATCGTCATGCCCATGGAGACGACGCCCAGGAGGCGCCAGTGCGAGTAGCTGAGCGCGATGTCGTGCGCCTCGGGCACCGGCAGCATGATGTGCAAGAGCGGCCCGATGGTGACGAAGCCGAGGATGCTGAGGCCGATGCCGCCGGCGATGCAGAAGAACGCGGCGTTGGCGAGCACGGCGCCTGCCGCATCGTAGCGACGCTCGGCGTAACGGCGCGCGGTGTACGCCTGCGTCCCGACGCTGATCGCGCTGAGCGAGCCGCCGAAGAGCCACACGAGGAGCAAGGACGGCAAGAGCGCCGCCTGCGCGTTCGAGTCCTCCGGGTGCGGGAGGTGCGAGAAGAACACGACGTCGATCTCGTTCACGAGGCTCTGCGAGAGCATCGCGATGACCGTGGGCATCGCGAGCCGCAGGATCGTGCGATAGGGGGGCCCCGAGATGAGCTCGAGGTTGACGTCGGCCGTGACAGTCGCCATTCGAAAGCCTCCACTCCGTAAGCGAGGAGGCGAGCCCTGGCAAGCGGACGTATGTGGAACGTGTGTGAAATGGCTGGGAAATCGAGCGAATTCCTTGGCCACTCGCGCCGTCCTGGGGTTTAACCGCGACCGTGGCACGACGGTTCCACGAGG
>JAYTZB010000583.1:0-2508 GCA_043742085.1 Polyangiaceae bacterium | reverse complement strand
TGACCACGTGCATGCAGGTCAACGAGAACGCGAAGCAGTGGGGACCGTGCAACGGCGAGGTCCTTCCCGCGAGCGGCGCCACCAAGGGCAAGGACGCCTGCAAGTGCTTCTCGCTCGGCTCGTGGAAGCTCGCGAACCTCTCGCCGTGCTTCTTCGAATACAACGGCGACACGATGCATCCGTATCCGGTGTCGACGGTCACGGACGGCATGGGCTCGACGCCGAAGCCCGTCGGACAGGCCGACTGTCCGCCGCTGCCGGCAGGCTCGGTGGCGCCGCCCGCCAAGCCGAATTCCAACTGGACGACCGACACCCTGACCGTCGACTGCGCCGGCCACTTCAAGGTCTGCTACCAGCTCAAGGCCGGCGACATCAAGAACCCGCTCCCGACCGACTGCGCGATCATGGACAAGATCTGCGTCGAGGCCGACTACATCAAGGAGAACGTCGAGCAGACGTTCCCGCCGCTCGGCGCATGGACCAGCACCGCCGCAAACACCGACTGCGCGCTGAAGTGGCGCACCACCGGCGGCTACGGCGAGATGACCGTGCAAGGCGAGTCGGTCCTCTGCGACAAGGTCGACGACGGCTCCGGCGGCTCGATCGTCTTCAACCGCGTCCAGTACTGCCCGTCGAAGTGCGAGCAAGCGGCAAACGCGATGGACCCCGAGTGCATCAACTGCAAGCAGGACGGCAGCGGCGTCTTCAAGTGATGGCGCGGCGCACGCCTCTCAGGGTTTGCTGACGAGCCTCATGATCGTGCTGTTTCCTGCCCAGTAGAGACCGCTCTCGGCAGCGACGATGAGCGAGGAGCTGGTGTCGGCCGCGAGCGTCACGCGCGCGCCGATGTCGACACCACCATCGGCGAGAAACGCGCTCTCGGGAAGCGTCACGAGGGCCGCGATTCCGTCGACCATTTGCGTCCAGTAGACCGCGTTCGCGCAGTCCGTGGCGAGCCCGCGGACGATCTCCGGAACTGCCACCTTGGCGAGGGGACCCGCGCCGAGCGGGATCCGAACGAGCTCGTTACCGCCGATGAACAGCGCGTTCGCGCTCAGCGCCAGACCGCCTTGACCCGACGTACACGCGGTGAAGCCGGCCAGCGGCGCCTCCGGCAAGGTCCGGTCCTTCTTCCGCGAGAATGCCCCACCGCAGTTCGTGAGCCAGTAGACGTTGACGGAGTCGGCCACGACGTACTTCGCGGATGACTGCATCGAGATCGCCTGCAGCGGACCGCCGTCCTTCGAGGTGCCGAACACGCCGCCGTCGCCCCCGGCGCGATAGGCAGACCAGTAGACGTTGTCGCGATCCAGCCCGATGCCGATGGCCTCGTTCGCGGTCGCCGCCGGGCCGCTCGCCAAGAGCGTGGGTGTACAGGCTCCCGTCAGCGGACAGTGCCAGACCTTTCCGGCGTCGCGATCGAACCAGAAGACGCCGTCGGCGTCGGCCATCATCGGACCCGCCGAGCTCTGAGCGCTCGCGAGCACCTCGCGAGCCGTGAGGCCGCCGTCGACCGGCTGTCGAAGGACCTCGGCGCCCGACGTCCAGTAGACCCAGCCGGCGTGAACGGCGAGCCCGCCGATCGGTCCCGTGGTCGCGAACGCCTCCGGCATGCACGGTGGGGTCCGGCAGTAACCTTCGCGACCGATGCAGCGGCTCGAGGCGCCACCATCCAGGCTTGCGTCGTCCGATCCATCGACGCGTTCCGTGGCGTCCGTCGATGCGTCGGCACCGGCGGCGCGCTCGTCGGTGCTGAACGTGCTGCACGCCGCGGTCGCCGCCAGACCGAGCGCCAGACCAAGCGCCAGGCCGAGCGCCGCCGTCGAGAGAACCCATCCGCGGCGCATGAGGCTGATCGTATCCCATCAACCCGGGCCGTGCAGCGACGCGTCTGCTGGCGGCAATGGGCAGCAACGCGGGGTCGACCCCGCAGCCATTGGCCGTGACACGCGTTGCGGAGCGGCTCGTCGGCTTTCAGGTACGCGGAATCACAACGTGGCGCGGTGCGTGCTTCGAGCGGGTGATGCAGTCTCTCCGTCGGTCGTCACTCTTCGTTCCCGCGCTCTCGGTCGCCATCTTCGGCATGGCTGCGCTCGCGGCATGTAGCGGCGGCACGAGCGACAGCCTCCTCAACGGACGCAGCATCGATCCGAACGCGGCCGCCGGCGACAGCGCCAACGCCAGCGCAGGGATGGACGCAGGCGCCAAGGCCCCGAGCAGCGGCGGTACGAGCGGCACGAGCGGCGCGAGCGGCACGAGCGGCACGAGCGGCGCGAGCGGCGCGACCGAGGACGGCGGTACGTCGCCTGTGCCGCCCGACGGCGGCGCGCCGGCGCCCGGCGGCGGCGCGCCTCCTCCTCCTGTGGCCACCGACGCGTTCACCGGAGCCGGCGCGTTCGTCGCGCAGAGCGGCCCCAGCGCGCACAACGCAGGACAGAGCTGCATGGGCGGCTGTCACGACCACGGGTTCACGTTCGCGGGCACCCTCTCCGACGCAGCCGGCGCCGC
>JAYTZB010000582.1:0-6594 GCA_043742085.1 Polyangiaceae bacterium | reverse complement strand
GCCGCTCAGCCGCTCAGCAGTCGTGGCCGCCTGAGCACGAGGCCGGGCCGCCCGGGAGCGGCGTGGTCGAGCGGTACTGGATGGTGGACGTGCACGTGTGGCCGTCGGTGGAGAAGCACACCTGCTCCTGCGTGTAGAGCTGACCACCGACGGAAGCCGCGGGGAGGCGGATGCGCAGGAGCAACGTGCGGCGATCGGCGAGCACGCCGACGTCGCGGAGGCTGAGCCCGAGGTCCACCGTCGCGTGATGCGTGACGTCGACCCCGAAGAGATCGCCGCCGAGCCCGTCGCTGCGCGTCTTCAGCGCGTAGACGTGGCCGTCCGCCGTCTGCACGAAGCGATCGAGGCCCACCTGCGGACCTTCGAACGCGGTGAACCGGGCGGCATCGAAGTCGAAGTAGCCGAAAGGCGCGTCGCTGCCGAAGACACCGGACGCCGATGCGGTGATGCCGTCGGGGCCAATCTGCACGGAGACCTTCGCCTCGGCACGGAAGACGTGGACGGATGCATCGACGAGGAGGCCGCGACCGTCGATGCTCATCGCGAAGCGCGGTAGCTCCGTGCCGATCGGGTAGAGCGCGAGCTTCAGCGTGTGCGGATCGATGGCGAGGAGGTGATACGGGTCGGCGTCCTTCGCGGGGATCTGCGACTTGTCCTCGAACATCGCGGGGTCGATGCGCTTGGCATCGAGGTACGCGATCACCTTGTCGGCGCGACCGTTGAGCGCGACGGGACCGAAGCCGGGCAGGTTCTTCACGAACGCGAGGCCGCCCGCGGCATTGCCGCCGACGTCGACCACGCTGACCGGGTCGGGGTTGGTCCACGTCTTCTGCACGTTGGCGGGGACGGCCTCCTCGCAGTAGGTCGGCGACAAGAACCCGCGCGAGCCGTCGGGGAGCATGGTGAGCGGCGCCTCGCAGTTGGGCACGTCGATCGAAGCGGCGGGTGACGCCGCTGCGGCGCCGGCCAGATCGATCGACGTGAGCGACGTCGCCGGCACATGATCGGTCCAGCGCGTCGACCCCACCACGATGGCGCGGCTCGCCGCTGCGAACGCGAGAGACGTGGGACGCGACGTGAGCGCGACGTCGCCACGGGCGAGGCCGGTGGCGGTATCGAGCGCGACCACGCGGTTGCCGAGCGCGACGACCACCGAGCGATCGTCCGGAGACACCCGGAAGAGCGCGACGTCGTTGGTCGGGAGCGAGGTGCTCCAGAGGATCTGGAGCGTCGCGAGATCGAACGCGACGACGGCGTTGGCGGGATTGATCGCGTAGCCCGTCGCGGTGCCGGTCGCGAACACGAAGCGATCGACCTGAAAGGGGAGCTCGCGCGCAGTGCCGAGCGCGGCGTCGACGACGATGCTCACGGAGTTGCGCTGGAGGACGGCGTAGCCGCCGGCGGGCGAGACGATCATGTCGCCGGTCAGGAGCTTCTCACCGCTCTTCGCGGTGTCGGTGCGATCGTTGGCGGCAACCGCGCCGCCTTCGGTGGGGGCCGGCGGGGCGGCCTTCGAAGAGTCCGTTGCATCGGCGCCGGGCGTGCCAATCGAGCAGCCCGCGACGCCGGCGAGGAGAGCGAGACTGGCGATCGAGAGAGAAGAGCGAGAAAGCGACATCTGTGCGGCTCCAGGAAGTAGCGATTTAAGTGCGCCGGCGGCGTGCCTGCGTGCCCCGATCGACGCTCCGGCCGCGCGATGATTCAGAGATTGCGCGTTTGTCATCGAGCTTCGTGGAGCGGGCTCGAGACCTACACGTGCGCCGATCGGACAAGACGCGATTGACTCGCCCGCGCCTTCGCGGCACCTGGGGTCGATGAGCGAGGACTCGATCACCGACTGGTTCGCGAGCATCTACCGGCAGAGCGAGGCCACCATCGCCCTCGTGCTCGACGCGGTCCGGAAGAACGGCGAGGACGTCGGCGACTACGTGGTGGTGGTGGCCGATGTCACCGACGAGGCCACGCGCTTCTTCGTCAACCAGCTCGGCAACGCGCCGATCGCCCCGGACATGCCGGGCTTCGTCGGCGCGATCCCCAAGGACACGGTGGCGCGCGTCCTTCGCATGATGGACGCCGACGACTTCGCAGCCGATGCCGAGAAGCCGCTCGACGACGGGCTCATGCGCCTGCTGGTCGCCGCACGTGGACGCTTGCAGTGTGCAGACATCAAGGCGCTGCGCCCGATGTCCGCCGGCGGTACCGCGTAGTCGACGGAAGAGAGCCATGCCCCGCAACATCGTCTTCGTCGCGCCGTTTCCCTCCGACGTCACGCTGCGGTTCATCCGGGCCGTGGCGAAGCTCGACGACGTGCGTCTGCTCGGCATCGTCCACACGCCGCCCGCGGGCGAGGACGCCGCGCTCTTCCACGACATCGTCCGCGTCACCGAGCCCTCGCAGCTCCATGACCTCCTCGACGGCGTCGAGGTCCTGCGGCGCCGGCATGGTCAGCCGTATCGCATCGTCGGCATCCTCGAGGCGATGATGGTGAACCTCGCCGAGACCCGCGAGCGCTTCGGCGTCGAGGGCACGTCGGTGAAGACGGCGACGCTCTTCCGCGAGAAGGCGCTGATGAAGGACGCCCTCCGCGCCGCTGGCTTGCCCGTCGCGCGCCACACGCTCGTCACGTGCGAGGCCGACGCGCGCTCGTTCGTCGAGGAGGTGGGCCTTCCCGTCGTGCTCAAGCCGCCGGCGGGGATGGGCGCGAAGGCCACGTTCCGCGTGACCACGCTCGTCGATCTCCAGCGCCTGCTCCGCGAGATGAACGTCACGCCGCATGCGCCGGTCCTCGCCGAGGAGCTCCTGCGCGGAAGCGAGCACAGCCTCGAGACCATCACCGTCGGCGGCGAGCCGCGCGTGTCCTCGATCTCGAACTACCTCCCGGGATGCCTCGACGTCCTCGAGAACCCGTGGATCCAGTGGGCGATCATCCTGCCGCGCGAGGACGACACGCCGCGCGACGACCGGGCCCGCGCGCTGGGCTTCGCGGCGATCCGTGCGCTCGGCCTCGAGGACGGCATGACGCACATGGAGTGGTTCGAGCGGACCGATGGCACGCTCGCCATCGGCGAGATCGCGGCGCGCCCGCCCGGCGCTTATCTCCTGCGCATGACCGGCGCCGTCAGCGACATCGACATCTATCGTGCATGGGCACGCGCCGTCGTCGACGGCGAGCTCGATGCGCCGTGGCATCGCCGCTACGCCGCCGGCTGCGCATACGTTCGCGGCATGGGTCAGGGCCGCATCGCAGCGCTGACCGGCGTGCACGAGACCTACGAGGCGATCGGCAAGTACCTGGTCGAGGCGAGGCTCCCCGAGATCGGCGCCATGAAGAACGACAGCTACGAGGGCGACGGCTACGTGATCGTGCGCCACGAGAGCACCGCGAAGGTCCAGGAGCTGGTCACGGCCATCGTCGAGACGCTCAAGGTCCATTACGCCGGCTGAGACAGGCTCACGCAGCTGATCTAGGCTCCCGGGTATGGCCGTTTCTTACGAGCGCTGGCTGATCGCGAGAGGCAACGCGTTCTCGCCCGCTGCCGCGTCCGTCGTGAAGCTCGTCGAGCGCCTTCGCAAGGAGAAGTGGCTCATCGAGCCCACTCCCTCGGAGCTCGCCAAGCTTCGCTTCGAGGGCAAGCGGGAGGGCTTCGCGAAGGCCACCGGGGGCTACGCGATCAAGACGGTGGAGAATCGTTTCGGCACCGACGTCGCGGCGAAGATCGCCGCGACCACCGAGCCGCTTCCCGCGGTGCTGACGGCCGACTGGCTCGGCGACGCATCACGCGAGGAGCTCCGCCTCGTTTGGCCCGTGTCGGGTGAGCCGCCGTTGCCGGTGCAGTATCCGCTCTCGATGACGCCGAGCGGCGCGCTTCGCTACACGCTCGAGGTGCATCGCGCCGACGAGTACGTCTATCCCACCGCCGATGCCATCGGAGCGGTGCCCACCACGTGCCGCTGCGGCGAGGACCAGGGCTTCGAATGGGACGACGAGGAGCTCGTCCCGACCTTCGGTGCGTCGTCCGGGATCTTCGCGGAGTGCGAGGAGTGCAGCCGCACGTTCGAGCCGTCGAAGGGCCATGCGATGATCACCAACCCGTTCGATGGCACGACCGCAGAGGTGCCCGGCGGCGCGGCGTATCGCTTCGCGCTCAAGGTCGACTGCGGCACCTCCTTCGTGGAAGACCCGAAGCTCGCGTTCGACCCGGCGCTCGTCGCGCTCGTCGAGAACGAGTTCGGCCGGCAGTTCTACGAGGTCGGCTGCACGTATTGAATCGTTGGTGCCCCAACTTTCGACGGCGGAACGTCGGATAAAACCGCGCAAGATACGGCGCGACAAACCTCGCGACGCGCTGCGGCATCCGTTCGCTTTGCAGAATCCGCGTGGTTCCGGCATGATCCGCGTCAAGTGTTGCAGTCGATCAGTGTCTCAACGGGCAGCCGCCCGCCGCCCGTCCCTGGGTCGTCGGCGTCCATGCCCGATGATCGTGACCTGAGCGCTCAGTTGCCGCTCGTGCTCGTCGTCGACGACTTTGCCGACAACCGTGAGCTCTACGCCGCGACCCTGGCCGAGGCCGGCTATCAGGTCGAGGAGGTGGAGAATGGTCAGGAGGCGCTCGACTTCATCGGCCGCCGTCGGCCCGCGGTCGTGGTGATGGACCTCTCGATGCCGATCCTCGACGGATGGGAAGCCACGCGACGCATCAAGGGCGATCCCGACACGAACGACATCGTCGTCGTCGCGCTCACGGGCCACGCGACGAACTTCGGGCTCCAGCGCGCGAAGGAAGCCGGCGCCGATGCCGTGTTGACGAAGCCGTGCCTCCCGGAGGACCTGCTGGCCCTCCTACGTGCGCTCACCGCCTAGCGCCGCGTCGGGCAGCGCGCGCGTGCGCGCCTGTCAGGGTCGAACGCGACGCAGGCGTGCGCTCGGTCGACTGCCGTCGAGCGCACGCGCGACGTGGAGCGCGAGGACGTTGCCAGGGCACGGCTTCGGAACGAACTGATCGGCGCCGGCGAGCAGCGCAGCCTCGATGTCCTGGCGATGGTCCGATGCCGTGAGGATGATCACGGGCACCTCCATCATGGTGCCGTGCGCCCGCCATCGCTCCAGCATGAGGAGGCCGTCGCCGTCGGGCAGCCGGCAATCGAGGACGACGAGGTCCGGCAGCGCCGCTCGAACGGCTTGCTCGGCGGCGTCGAGCGTCGGCGCGAGCGCGACATCGAACCCGGCATGACGAAGGGAAGCGCCATAAATTTCCAGCGCGTCGATGTTGTCCTCGACGAGAAGCACCAGCTTCCGGTCGGTCTCTCGAAGCTTCGAAAGGATCACTTGCCGCCCGAGCGTGCAAGCGAAGAACCATCACGATAGGGATAGGTTGCACGCTCGGAAGGCCCACTTTCCGCGTCCCTGGTGGGGCGAAACGTAGCTCGTCGATGAGCATGGTGCAGCACGCCACAGCCGCGTCGAGCCGATGACGGATCCGCACGCCAGCGCTCCGACGTGAGCCGATGTGCGTGCATGGCTTGCCTACAATATAGCGCTCTTCGCGATCGCAGCCAGCGCCCACGAAGGCATGCACGATGCACGGAGGCGCGCCGAAAGGAGCGACCCCTATGAACCACCGTACGAACCTGCTTGCAGCGGCAGCTCTGGCACTCGGAGTCTTCGCGTGCGATCGCAACACCGACCGCGCGTCAGAGACCAGGACCACGTCGGCCCCGCAGCCGGCCGACAACTCCGGCGCCGCCACGCCGGCGGCTCCCGCGGACACCCGCATGAACATCAACGTCGAAGCGAAGGATGGCGGCCGTGCGCCGAGCACGCTTGCGCCGAGCACGCTTGGTCTCGATGCGAAGGACGGCGGCCATCGCGCCACCGGCACGCAGACCGGGCCCGACGGGCCGGACCACGCGCGAGCCCCGCTCGATCACAACGACATCGGCGCGGGCGGGTCTCCTACCCGCTGACACTGAACGAGGTGGAGCGCGAAAGCCGGGACCGAGCGCGGCGTCACGTCGATGGCAATTGACGGTGATGGCCGCGCTCGGGTCCTCTAGCGCGATGTCCCGTGATTCTTCGGTCCCGTCGTCGCTCGCCCTCGCTCTCACTCTGACCGCCGCGCTGTCCTCGACCGCGCTCGTTGCCGGCTGCGCTCTCCTCGACAAGAAGAACGGCGCCGACGGCGGCGCGGCGACCGCAGCAACCGATGGCGGCGCGCCGACCGCGAAGGCCGCCGGCGGCCCGGGCGCTGCGGGCGCGCACAACGTCGACGGGGTCGGCGACATCGTCGCGTGGGCGCCCGACAAGGGGAACCTCTCGCGCTGCAAGACGAGCGCGGAGGCGGCCGCGCGCTTCAAGGCCATCGAGAAGGGCGACGACCCGCAGCTCGTCGCGGGCACCGCCGACGCCGCAGCGCTCACCAAGGAAGTGGGCGGCGATACCTGCTTCGCGGCGCGCAAGGGCCTTGCGGAGGCGCTCAACAACGGCGGCTACAAGCGCTACGGCTTGAAGAAGTTCGACGAGGCGAGCCGCTTCTGGAGGACGTCGCTCGCGGTGCGTCCCGCGTTCCTGCTCGCACGTTACAACCTCGCCTGCGG
>JAYTZB010000581.1:0-11188 GCA_043742085.1 Polyangiaceae bacterium | reverse complement strand
TGGCTCCTCGATGACTCCCTCGAACCCCTCGGCCAAGTTCCCCGACGTCAGCCTCTCCGTCATCATTCCCGCGTACAACGAGGGCGAGAACGTCGAGCGCAACATCCCGAAGGCGATCGAGTCGCTCCGCCGCACCGTGGGGAGCTTCGAGCTGATCCTCGTCGACGATTGCAGCAAGGACCGCACGGGCGTCGTCGCCGACGAGCTCGCGACGCGTTTTCCCGAGATGGTGGTGGTGCACAACGCGCAGAACCTCCGCCAGGGCGGCAGCCTGGCCAAGGGCTTCATGCTCGCGAAGCACGACTGGGTGATCCACAACGCCATGGACTACCCGTTCGACTTCGACGACCTCCCGCTTCTCCTCGCGCACGTTCCGGATGCGGACATCGTCGTCGCGTCGCGCAAGACGTATCCGGGCACCACGGCACCGCGTCGTTTCGTGAGCTTCGCGAACCGCGCCATCCTCTGGTCGCTCTTCGGAGCGACGGTGAAGGACTACAACTTCGTCCAGCTCTATCGACGCACTCTGCTCCAGAGCATGCGGACCATCTCGCAGGCGACGAGCTTCATCACGCCCGAGAAGATCATCCGCGCGCACTCGCGAGGGCTGCGCGTGGTGGAGGTCGAGGTCGAGTATCACCGACGCGAGACGGGCACCCCTTCGTCCGCGAACTGGAAGAACATCCGGCGCGCGCTCGCCGACATGGCTCGGCTGTGGATCGAGCTCCGCCGCGGGGCGCCATAGAGCTATAGAAGTGGTGAGGCGATGAGCGATACGTTCGATGTCGTGGTCATCGGCGGCGGGATCGTCGGCATGGCCACGGCGATGGCGGTGCTCTCCTCGCAGGAGAAGCGCACGCTCTTGGTGCTCGAGGCCGAAGACGAGCTCGCGCTGCACCAGACCGGGCGCAACAGCGGCGTGATCCACTCGGGGATCTACTACAAGCCCGGGTCGCTCAAGGCGACGCTCTGCGTCCGCGGACGCGCCTCCATGCTGCGCTTCTGCGAAGAGCGCAACGTCCCGACCGAGCTCTGCGGAAAGGTCATCGTCGCCTCCAACGAGGACCAAAAGGCCGCGCTGGACGTGCTCGAGAAGCGCGCCGCCGCGAACGGCGTGAACGCGCATCGCTGCTCGGCGGAGGAGCTCCGCGAGCGCGAGCCGGAGGTCGTGGGCGTCGCGAGCCTGTTCGTGCCCGACACCGGCATCGTCGACTACGCGGAGGTCACGCGCGCGATGGCTTCGGTCGTCGAGGAGCGTGGAGGCGAGGTCCGCCTCGGCTCGCGTGTGATCGGCGTCCGGCCAGGAGCGAGCGAGTTCGCGATCGAGACCGAGCGGGGCGTCGTCAAGGCGCGGAACATCATCAACTGCGCCGGCCTCCACTGCGACCAGATCGCCGTGATGTGCGGGCTCACGCCGGGGATCGCCATCATCCCCTTCCGCGGGGAGTACTTCGACCTCGTGCCCGCGAGCCGCGGCCTCTGCAAGAACCTGATCTATCCGGTCCCCGACGCGCGCTACCCGTTCCTCGGCGTCCACTTCACGCGCGCCGTGAGCGGGAAGGTCGAGGCCGGGCCGAACGCGGTGCTGGCGTGGAAGCGTGAGGGGTACGACAAGACGAGCTTCTCGTTCGACGACTCCTCCGCGCTCCTCACGTACACCGGCTTCTGGAAGATGGCGGCCCAGCACTGGAAGACCGGCGTCGGCGAGATGTACCGGTCGCTGAGCAAGGCGGCCTTCGTTCGTTCGCTCCAGACGCTCGTGCCTCGGATCACCGCCGCCGATCTCGAGCCCGGCCGAGCCGGCGTACGCGCTCAGGCCGTCGATGCCGACGGCAAGCTCGCCGACGACTTCCGGCTGGTCGAGGGCGAGGCGATGCTCCACGTGCTGAACGCGCCATCGCCCGCAGCCACCGCGTCGATCGCCATCGGCGAATACCTGGCGGCGGCCGCGGAGCGGACGTTCCGAGCGCCGAGCCGCGCGAGCCGCGCGGGCCGCGCGACGCGATGAAGAACTTCGCCCTCATGGGTGCCGCCGGCTTCGTTGCGCCGCGGCACATGCAGGCGATCCGCGCGACCGGCAACCGGCTCGTCGCCGCCGTGGACCCTCACGACTCGGTGGGCGTGCTCGACCAGCTCGGCTCCGACGACGTTCGCTTCTTCACGGACGTCGAACGCTTCGACCGCTACATCGAGAAGCTCCGCCGCGGGCCCGAGGAGAGCCGGATCGATTACCTCTCGGTGTGCTCGCCCAACTACCTCCATGATGCCCATTGCCGGCTCGGTCTACGCGTGAAGGCCGACGTCATCTGCGAGAAGCCCGTCGTCATCAACCCGTGGAACCTCGACGCGCTCGAGGAGATGGAAGCCGAGAGCGGCCACCGGATCTGGACCATCCTCCACCTTCGCGCGCACGAGAGCCTGCGGCAGCTACACGCGACGCTGACGAGAGAGCCCAAGGGTGCTCCGCACGACGTCGTCCTGACCTACGTGACACCGCGCGGTCGCTGGTACGACGTCTCGTGGAAGGGCCAGCCGGAGAAGTCCGGCGGCGTCCCCACGAACATCGGGATCCACTTCCTCGACCTGCTCATCTGGTTGTTCGGCAGCGTTCAGGGCGTCCACGTCCACCTGAACGAAGCGCGTCGCCTGTCGGGGTTCCTCGAGCTGGAGCGCGCACGGGTCCGATGGTTCCTGTCCGTCGACGCCGCCGACCTTCCGCCGTCGGCGGGTCCCGCCAGCAACGCGCCGTACCGGTCGATCACCGTCGACGGCAAGGAGGTCGAGTTCTCGAGCGGCTTCGCCGACCTCCACACGCGTGTCTACGAGCTCACGCTCGCCGGCAAGGGGTTCGGAATCGCCGACGCCAGACCGTCGATCGAGCTCGCCCATCGGATCCGCAACGCCGCGGTGGTGCCGGCATCCGGCGACGCCCATCCCCTGCGAGGGCGTTGAGCCATGAGCAACGAGCGGCCTTACTTCGTTCATTCCAGCGCGATCGTCGACGAGCCGTCCGCGATCGGCGCAGGCTCGTCGATCTGGCACTTCACGCACGTCTCCGCGGGCGCCACGCTCGGTGAAGGGTGTCGCCTCGGCCAGAACGTCTTCATCGCTCCAGGCGTCCGCATCGGCAACAACGTCAAGATCCAGAACAACGTGTCCATCTACGAGGGCGTGGAGCTGGAGGACGACGTCTTCTGCGGCCCGTCGTGCGTGTTCACGAACGTCACCAATCCGCGTTCGGAGGTGGTGCGCCGCGGGCAGTACGCGAAGACGCTGGTACGACGCGGAGCGACCATCGGCGCCAATGCCACCATCGTCTGCGGAACGACCATCGGGCGCTACGCGTTCATCGCCGCGGGCGCGGTCGTGACGAAGGGCGACATTCGCGAGTACGCGCTCATGGTCGGCGTGCCCGCGAAGCAGCGAGGCTGGGTGAGCCGGCACGGGCACCGCCTTCCGAAGCCCGACCCGGACGGCGTCATGAAGTGCCCGGAGTCGGGCTGGCGTTACGAGGAGTCATCGCCGGGCGTCCTCCGCTGCCTCGAGCCAGAATCGGGCAGGTGATGACGGCCGCGCCCAGTCCCGAGCCGCCCGAGCCGCCCGAGCCGCCCGAGCCACGCGAGCCGCGCGGCGCCATGAGCTGGCACTGCGTCGGCCGCGTCGAGGATCTCGCCGCACCCGGCGCCTGGCTGCGCGCTCCCCTCACCCGCGCGGGCGTGCTCGTGACGCGGGCCGCGGACGCGCAGCTCCGTGCGTTTCATGCAGTCTGCACACATCGCGGATCAGCGCTCTTCGACGCCGGCGCGCCCGAGGAAGGAACGGCGGCGCGGTTCACGTGCCCCTACCACAACTTCGAGTTCGAGCTGGACGGGCGCGCCTGCGCTCAGGTCGGCGATCTGGCGCCGGTGCGCATCGACACCGCGCATGGGTTCGTCTTCGTCACGCTCGACGACGCCGCGCCTCCCCTCGCCGACGCGCTCGGCGAGGTCCCGCCCTGGATCGCGCGCGCCGACCTCGCGCACGCCCGCTTGAAGCGCGCGCATCGCCTCGCCTACGACGTGGCCGCACGCTGGACGCTCGTGGTCGAGAACTTCCAGGAGTCACTGCACTTCGCGAGCGTCCATCCGGCGCTCGAGGCCCTCACGCCCTCCTCCCTCGCCGAGACGTGGATGCCCGCGTCCGGTCCCGGCGAAGCGCCAGGGCCGTGGCTCGGCGGGATCATGCCCATCGTCGCGGGCGCCGAGACGGTCTCGCTGTCCGGCACGCGCAGCGGCCGCCCGTTCGTCGTGCCCGAGGAGGACCGTCACGTCGTCCACGACGCCATGCGGTTCCCGAACCTGCTCACGAGCCTCCAGCCCGACTACCTCCTCGTGTTCGTGCTCCATGCGCTCGGGACCGATCGCACCCGCGTCGTCGTCTCCACGTACGTGCACGAGGACGCGCCCGACGGCTCGGTCGAGGACGTCGTCGCCTTCTGGGCCCGCGTGCACGAGGAGGACCGCATCGCCTGCGAGCGCCAGGAGCGCGGAATCTCCTCGCACGAAGTGCGTGCACAGTACACCGACGTCGAGGAGGGCGCGGAGGCGTTCGCCAGGATGGTGGCGCCCGCGCGCCTCGCGGAACCGGCCCGCGCCGCGCGTAGCGTTCGCTCCGGTGCGGCGTCGCGGCTGGCCGCCATCTTCGGCGAGCCCTTCGCCGATCTCTCGGAGCTCGTCGACACGTCCTCCTTCGACGAGCTCCATCGCGAGATCACGCGCGGCCTCGCCACCGTCGAGACCTCGTACACCGGCGGCACCCTCAAGTGGATGGGCGTCTGCGCGCCATGGGTCCTCGAGGATCCCTACCGCGATGCCATGCACGCCATCCAGGCGATGTCGCCGGAGGAGGTCGCCGAGCTCGTGGCCCTCGGCGACGAGACCCCGAGCCCGCGCCCCATCGACGCCCGCGATCCCCATCTCACCTTCGGCGACGAGACCGACCGACCCTTCACCAGCGCGCAGACCCGGCTCCTCGAGCAACGCTACGGCGTCTATTTCCCGTGGAAGGTCTGCTACCACCTCCTCGAGAACGATCGCTGGGAGGACAAGCACTCCGGCTCCGGCAAGGACTTCTCCGCCGAGGCGCGCGCGGTCTTCCCGAAGACCGTCGCCTTCGTCGAGTCGCTGCCGATGCTCGAGATGGGACGCGTCGTGATCTTCGGGCTGCTCCCCAACGACCACGCGCCCGCCCACCGCGACAGCGAGCCCGGGAAGGCGCTCGCCGTCGCGCAGTCAATCAGCTTCGAGCCGAGCCGCGGCGCGGCCGGGAGCGGCGGTCGCCATAAGCGGTTCTACGTCGCGTCGCCGGACGGCTCGACCGAGGTGCCGATCGACGCCGCCATCTACTGGTTCAACGACATGGACTGGCACGGCGTCCACGCCGATCCCTGGTTCCGCTACTCGGTGCGCGTCGACGGCGTCTTCGAGCCCGGGTTCCTCGAACGGATCCGCCGCTCCTGTCGCCACCGCTGAGCCGCTCGCGCTTGCGCTCATGCGCACACGCCCCCTCACCTCGCATGGCCCGAGGCGCGCGCGAGACTCGCCCGAAACGTCCATCCTCCGGCGGCGTGATACGCTTTCCTACAGGCTTGTCATGGCGTCGGGCGATAGAGAGATGGCAGATCCGGGACCGGCAGAGAGTACCAGCGACTCGCGCCGCGATCCGCTCGTCGGCAGCCTCGTCAACGGCAAGTACCGCGTCGTCTCCGCCATCGCGCGCGGCGGCATGGGGCGCATCTATTACGCGACGCAGGTTCCGCTCGAGCGCCCCGTCGCGCTGAAGGTCGTGCAAGGCGACGGCGACCACGAGCACGAGTCGCAGTTCCTGAAGCGCTTCCTCCAGGAGGCGAGCATCCTCGCGAAGCTCCAGCACCCGAACGTCGTGACGCTCTTCGACTACGGCAGGATCGAGGGCTCGCACATCGAGCAGTACTTCATCGCGATGGAGTTCCTCGCGGGCGAGACGCTGCAGCATCGCTTCAAGACGCGCGGTCGGCTCACCATTCCCGAGACGCTCATCCTCGCGCGCCAGATCGGGCGAGGGCTGCGCGAGGCCCACAAGCGCGGCATCGTGCATCGCGACCTCAAGCCGTCGAACATCATCCTCGTGCCCGAGGGCGACGGCAGCGAGATCGTGAAGCTCGTCGACTTCGGCATCGGGAAGGTGCTCGGCCGCCCGGGCGACGCGCAGGACCTCACCCAGGACGGCGTGTTCGTCGGCACGCCGCGCTACATGGCCCCCGAGCAGTTCGAGGGCAACGCGTCCCCGGCCAGCGACTATTACGCGCTCGGCACCATCCTCTTCCAGGCGGTCGCCGGCCGACTCCCCTTCGTCGGCTCCACGATGTCGGAGTTCATGGTGGCGAAGCTCGCGCGGAGCGTGCCCACCATCCGCGAGGTCGCCCCCGACGTGCAGGTGCCGGACAGCCTCGAGGCGCTCGTCCAGCACCTCCTCGCCCGCCACCCCGGCGAACGCCCCACGCTCGAGCAGCTCCAGGCGCATCTCATGGCCTGCGAAGAGGAGGTCTTCGGCACGCCGCACAGCATGCGCCGCGGCAACTCGAGCGGCCCGCACTCGTTCGCATCCACCGGCAGCGGGCCCTACAGCATGGGCGGGACCGGCAGCGGTCCGCACGCGCCCATCACTGGCTCCGGCCCGATTGCGCACGTCACTGGCTCGGTGCCCAACATGCACGGCGCGCAGCCCTCGATGGACGCGCGCCAGGGCGGCTATCACGGCGAGTCCCTCCGCGTTCCGCTGACCGTGATCCAGCCGATCCCCGGCTACGCGCAGATGACGCCACGCCCGATGGCCGCGCCCGCGCTCCCACCGGAGGCGCGTCCGTCGCGTGCGGCGCCGCTCGTCCTCGCGCTCCTCATGGTGGCGACGTTCGGCGTCGGCGCGGGCATCTACTGGAAGACGACGCGTCCGCACGCCGGTGATGCTTCCCTCACGTCGAGCAGCGCCGTGGCGGCTGGCGGCGCCGCAGGCAACGGTGACCCCGCAGCAGCGGCGGCCTTCACGCTGACCATCGACTCCGCGCCGGCCGGCGCGACGGTCACCGAAGGCGACAACGTGCTCGGCGAGACGCCGGTCAAGGTCGCCATCGATCGCGCGAGCGTGTCGACGACGCCGCGCACCTTCGTCATCACGAAAGACGGCTTCGTTCCATCGCGCCTCGTACAGGGCCCCTCGGCGGACAGCATTCGCTCGGTCGTCTCCCTTGCGCCGGCCGCGGGCACGCCCGGCGTCGACGCCGCGTCGTCGGCGAAGGTCAAGCCGACGGGGACCGCGAAGCCGGTCGCGCAGGGCACGGGCGCCTCGACGGCGAAGCCCACGGCGACCGCTGCGACGACCGCGAACGGGCCCGGCCTCGACATCCGCCTGAAGCGCTGAGTCTGCGCCGCTTGCGGTCGATGCCTCCTCCACCGTAACCTCGCGGCCGGTCCAGGAATGCGACGGAAACGCCACGTGGCAGCCCCCCCTGGTCGCTTCGCGCGCGCGGCGGTCCTCCTCGCCGTCCTGCTCGCGTTCGTCGTCGCCCTCACGGCGGCGCCGGGCGCTGCGCGTGCCGACGACGTCGCCGACGAGGCCGATCACCTCTTCACGCTCGGCGCAGAGGCCTACGGCGAGAAGGACTACAAGCAGGCGCTCGCGCACTTCCTCGCGTCGAACCGGCTGGTGCGAAACCGCAACGTGATGTTCAACATCGCGCGGACCTACGAGCACCTCCGTCAGTTCGCCGACGCGTACCGCTACTACCAGCGCGCGCTCGAGGGTGAGACCGACGCCTCGGTGAAGGCGCGCATCCGCGAGTCGCTCCTCCGCATCGGACCGAGCATCGCGCTCCTCAGGGTGGAGACGGAGCCGCCGGGCGCGCTCGTGTACTTGAACCGCAAGGACCTCGGCGACCGCGGGACCACACCGCAGACGCTCGCGCTCGTGCCGGGCACGTACACCGTCATCGCCGAGCTCCAGGGCTACGACGAGGCGACCTCGCCGCAGGTCGAGGTCCGCATCGGTGTCGAGAAGACGGTGACGCTGAAGCTCACGCGCGTCGTCGGCACGGTGCGCGTCACCGGGGCGGACGGCGCGACCATCCGCATCGACGCCGACGATGCGCCGGTGATCTGCTCGGCACCTTGCGACGTCCCGGCGACGCCCGGCCAGCACACGCTCGTCTTCGCCAAGCCCGGCTCGCGCACCACGCGCCTCGGCGTGCAGGTGAAGGCAAACGCCGTCACCGCGCTGCGGGCGGAGCTCGAGCCCGAGACCGGCTCCCTGGTCGTGAACGCCGACGAGCGCGACGCCGTCATCGAGATCGACGGCAAGACCCAGGGCTTCACGCCCACCGTGCTCGCCGTTCCCGTCGGCGTCCACGACGTGCGCGTCACGCTCCGCGGCTTCAAGCCCGTCGACCGTCGCGTCGAGATGAAGGCGAACGCGCAGACCACGCTCGACCTCCAGCTCGTCGGCAACGACTCGGTCGAAGCCGCATCGCGCGTCGCAGAGTCGATCGAGGACGCGCCCGCCTCCGTCACGCTGATCCCTTCGCCCGAGCTGCGCGCCATGCGCTACCCCACCGTCGCCGAGGCCATGCGCGGCGTGCGCGGCGTCTTCGTGTCCGATGATCGCGGGTACAAGTCGGTCGGTTTCCGCGGCTTCGGACGCCCTGGCGATTACGGCAATCGCGTCCTCGTGCTCATCGACGGCATGCCGACCAACGACAACTGGCTCTGGTCGTCGTACGTCGGTTACGACCTCCGCGCCGACCTCGAGGACGTCGAGCGCATCGAGGTGGTCCGCGGCCCCGGCTCGATCCTCTACGGAACGGGCGCCTTCTCCGGCGTGATCAACCTCGTCATGGCCGGAAACGACACGCCGGACGGCCGCGAGGTCGGGGTCTCCGTGGCCGACGACGGCGTCGCGCGCGCGCGCGCCCGCATCACGCAGCACTTCTCGAAGGACTCGGGCGTCTGGACGTCGGTTGCCTTCGGCCACAGTGCAGGCCGCGATCTCTACGTGTCCGAGTACGTGCCGGACGGGCCGGCTTCGGTGAACGGCACGGCACGCGGCGTCGACGGAATGCAGGTGGGCACGGTCTCCGGCCGCATCTGGTGGAAGTCGGTCTCGGCGCAGTGGTCGTTCAACTCGCACGACAAGCGGCTCCCGGGCGGGCAGTTCGACACGATCTTCGGCGACGGCCGCACGCACCAGTCGGACACACGCGCGTTCATCGAGGCGAAGCTCGAACCCAAGATCAACGACCAGTTCGAGTCACTCACGCGCGCGCACGCCAACGTGTACGCCTATCGCAGCGCGTTCCCCCGCGCTCCCTCCGACGGCGGCGTGGAGCGCGACACGTTCGACGGGCAATGGGTGGGCGTCGAGCAACGCCTCGTCTGGAAGCCCGCGCAGATGCTGCGCCTCACCGTGGGCGGTGAGCTCCAGGACCACCTCAAGGCGCACGAGACCAGCGCCGACGAGAAGAGCGTCATCGTCGACGACGACCACCCCTTCACGCTGGTCGCCGGATACGGCGTGGCCGACGTCACCCCCACGAAGGCCGTGAAGCTCTCCGCTGGAGCTCGCTTCGACTCGTACTCGACGTTCGGTTCGTCGCTGAACCCACGCTTGGCGGTGATCCTGAAGCCGTACGACGGCGGCAACGTGAAGGTGATCTTCGGCAAGGCCTTCCGCGCGCCCAGCATCTACGAGCTGTTCAACGCCTCGGGCGGCGGCCAGCGGCAGAGCAGCGGCCTCAAGCCGGAGAACCTCTACTCCGCGGAGATCGAGTACAGCCACCGCTTCTCGCGCAACGTGGTGGGCGTGCTCTCGACATATGCAAACTACATTGAAAATCTGATCGCGCTGCGCAACCTGCCGGACGCCACCAGCGCCGTGCCCTCGTACGCCTACAACAACACGAGCGACCCGGTCGGCACGTTCGGCGGCGAGGCGGAGCTGCGCCGCGAGTGGAAGGAGGGCTGGATGGTCAGCGCCTCGTACTCGGTGCAGAAGTCGCGCTACCTGCGCTCCGGCGCGCTCGGCGACTTCGTCGGCTTCAAGCACGCGACGAACCTGCGCGAGGTCCCCAATTCGCCGAACCATCTCGCCGCCTTCAAGGGCGGGGTGCCGATCCTGGGCCGCGCGCTCCTGCTCATGAACCGCATCACCCTCGAAGGCCCGCGCTTCGATCGCAACGATCGCGATGGCGCCGACCAGCCTCCGCAGCGCGAGACGCCGCCGGCGGTGCTCTGGGACATCGTCTTCTCGGGGGGCGAGCCGCGCTGGGGCCTCACCTATGCGGTCGGCATGTACAACGCGTTCGACACGCGGTGGGAGGTCCCGATCAGCGCGGAGTTCCGCCAGACGACGATGCCCCAGAACGGGCGTACCTTCCTGGCCTCGGGGGCGATCACGTTCTGACCATGAAGACCTCCCGCTTCTTCCGTGGCGCGGCGACGACGGCGCTGCTCGCAGCCGCCGCGATGGTGGCGTGCATCGCCACCGATTCGTATCTGTATAGTGCACAGAAATACGACCCGGCCGGGGACTGCTTGACGGGCGCCAAGGCGATCGAGGTGGTGCAGGGCTCCGGCGCATCGGCGAAATGCCCGGTGACGTGCTTGATGGTGGGCGAGGACCTCTACGTCTCGACGCTCTGCGCGCCGTTCCCGACCATCGCCACGGTCGTGGATGCCGACGCTGGCACGTGCATCGCGGCGCTGGCGGCCGCGGCCAAGGGCGGCACGTGCGACAACCCCGCCGACGGAGGCGCGACCCACGCCGATGCCGATGCTGGCGACGCCGCCCCCGACGAGGACGCGGACCGCGACGCAGCGAGCGAGACCGACGCCGCCGACGGCAGCCCGCCCCCCGCGGACGCGAGCGACGCGGGATAGTCCGGCTTTTTTTTCATACGCCACGGGGCGCGCCGTGGCCGCGGGTGCGGTCGTGCGGTGGCCGCGGCGGGGTCGCGCCGCGGCGCGTTTCGGAGCTACGCCGCCCTTGCGGGGTGAATTTCGGACGCACGGAAGCCTTGGCGTGGCGTGGCGCGCAGCTGGGTCGGTCACGCGCGCGCCGCGCTTGCTCCCGCCGCTTCGATGCAGGCGAGCGTCATTGCCGTCTGCGACGGCGTCGCGACCTG
>JAYTZB010000580.1:0-3848 GCA_043742085.1 Polyangiaceae bacterium | reverse complement strand
GCGCGTCTCGGTGCCGGGACCGAGGCCGAGCACCGGCGGCACGGCCGCCATCATCGTCGCGATGGTGGTCATGAGGATCGGACGCAGGCGCAGCGGACCCGCGCGACTCGCCGCCGTGAATGCGTCGACGCCGTCGTGCTCGCGAATGTGATTCGCGTACTCGACGAGGAGGATCGAGTTCTTCTTCACGATCCCCATCAAGAGGAGGAGACCGATCATCGAGAACAGGTTCAGCGTCTTCCCTGCGCCTAGCAGGCCGAGCACCGCGCCCGAGAGCGCGAGCGGCAAGATGGTGAGCACCGTCACGGGATGGAGGAACGAGTTGAACTGGCTTGCGAGCACCATGTACGCGACGGCGATCCCGATCAGCATGGCGAACGCGAGACCGCCGGTCGTCTCCTCGAGCTGCGAGGCCTGACCGCCGGCGACGACGCGCGTGCCGATCGGGAGGTCCTTGCCGAGCTCGTAGACCTTGGCCATGGCCTCGGCCTGCGAATGACCGGCCGCGACGTTCGCGCTGAGCGAGATGGCTCGCTCGCGATCGAGCCGGCTGATCGACTGGAGGACCGGCTGCTCCTGTTGAGTGACCACCATCGAGAGCGGGATCAGCTCGCCGCCGGCCGTGCGGATCTGGATGTTGCTCACGTCCTCCGGCCGCGTTCGCTGGCGCGTGAGCAGCCGCATGCGGATGTCGATGCGGCGGCCGCCGGTCGAGAACTTGCCGACGATGTTGCCGCCGACGAGCGCGCTCACCGTGGTGCCGAGGTCGGCGATGCTCACGCCGAGCTCGGTGCACCGCCGGCGATCGGGGACGATCTGCAGCTCCTGGCCGCCGAGCTGGTAGTCCGACGTGAGGTCGGTGACGAACCCGCTCGCCTCGAGGTCGGACCGGATCCGCTCGGCGCTGCTCACGAGCTCGTCCCAGCTCGAGCCGCGCACCGTGAAGTCGACCGGCGAGGACTTGGTCGACCCGAAGCCCTGCTGCGACGGATCCTGGATCGACGCGCGTAGACCGGCGATCCCCTGGAGCTCCTTGCGGAGCGATGCCGAGAACTGCGCCGCGGTCATCTTGCGCTCGTTGGGCGGCACCAGCGTGAGCGTGATCTGTCCCGACGCTCCTTGCAGCGTCGAGAGCATGCTCTTGATCTCGGGATGCGCCTTCAGCTTCGCCTCGGCACGCGCGATGAGCGGCGCGGCCGCGTCCGGAGTGGCGCCGATCTCGGTCTGGAGGCGCACGTTGAGGCGGCTCTGGTCCTGCGTGGGAATGAACTCCGTGGGGATGAACCGCACGAGGAGCAGCGTGCCTGCGAGGAAGACGAAGGCCGCCACGAGCATCTTCACGGGATGGCGCAGGACCCTGAGGAGGACCGCGGCATAGAAGCGTTCGAGCCTGCCGAAGCCACGATCGACGAAGCGCCCGAGCGCGCTGCGGTCCTCGCGCGATGCCTTGAGGATCTGCGCGCAGCGCGCGGGAGCGAGCGTGATCGCCTCGAGGTACGAGAGCATCACGGCGATGGAGAGCGTGACGCCGAACTGGAAGAAGAACTTCCCGATCACGCCCTTCATGAAGATGACGGGCAGGAAGATGGCGATGACGGCGAGCGTCGCCGCGAGCGCGGCGAAGGTTATTTCCTTCGTGCCGTCGGCGGCCGCCTGGACGCGGTTCTTTCCCATCTCCGCGTGGCGGTAGATGTTCTCCATGACCATGACCGCGTCGTCGACCACGAGACCGACGGCGAGTGAAAGGCCCAGGAGCGTGAACGTGTTCAGCGTGAAGCCGAGGAAATAGATCACCGCCACCGTGCCGAGCAGCGACATGGGAATGGCGAGCACGACGTTGAGCGTGCTGGAGAGCGACCCCAGGAAGAGCCAGCACACCACCGCCGTGAGGAGGACGGCCATCCCGAGCTCCAGCTCGAGCTCGTGCACCGACTCCTCGATGAAGACCGTCGAGTCGAAGAGCACCTCGACCTTCATGCCCTCGGGGAGCGATCGCTGGATCTCGTCGACCTTCGCGTGGACCGCCTTGGCGACGGAGACGGCGTTGGTGCCTCGCTGCTTGAGGACGCCGAGCGCCTGCAGCGGCACGCCGTCGAGGCGGGCGATCGACGTTGCGTCCTCGAAGCCGTCCTCGACGTCGGCGACGTCCTCGAGATAGACGGGCGCCGACTGCGTGGTCGCCATCGCCGCGCCGGCTGGGCCGGCTGCGCCAGTCACCGGCTTCGCGCGCTTGACCACCAGCTTCCGGAACTGCGCGAGGTCGATGGCCTCGCCGAGGAGGCGCACGTTCAGCGAGCGACCGCCGGTCTCGAGGGAGCCGCCGGGCACCTCGACGTGCTCGGTGCGGATGGCGCTGATGATGTCGTTGGCGACCACGCCCTTCTCGGCGAGCCGGCTCGAGTCGAGCCAGATACGGATGTTGCGCGCGAGATAGCCGGTGAGCGTGATCTGCCCGACACCGCCCACGGTCTGGATCTTCTCCTGGACCTGATAGTTGGCGACATCGGCGAGGATCTGGCGCGAGAAGGGCCCGGATACTCCGATGGTGAGGATGGGCTGATCGTCGGGATTCGATTTGGATACCGAAGCAGGCGATACGTCCTTTGGTAACGATCGAGTGGCCGATCCGACGCGCGCCTGCACGTCCTGGAGCGCGAGATCGACGTCGCGTGACATGTCGAAGACCACGGTGATCCGCCCGTTGCCAGAGCTGGCCTTCGATTGCAGGGACTGGACGCCCTCCACCTGCGAGATGGCCTGTTCGAGCGGCTCGACGAGCTCGCGCTCGACGCGGCGGGGGACGCCCCGGGCCAGCTTATCGATACCGAAATATTGGGATAATCCACATCGGGATACTGGCTGACACCAAGTCGGGTAATAGCCACGATACCCAACAGCATGGTGCTCGCCATGAGCATCCACGCGAAGACGGGATTCCGGATCGATACGTCGGTGATGTTCAAGGCGCGGCCCCTGCCTCGTGCGCGCCGCGGCCCTTGCCGCCGTCGCCGCCGGCTCGGCCGCCGTCGCCACCGCCGCTGGCTCCTCCTCCGCCGCGCGCGCCGCCCTCTTGCTCCTCGGGGCGTGGTGCGGATGCGTCCATCGACGTGATGCGCGTGGCGCGCAGGCGGGCGCCCGTGGTCAGCGCCTCGGCACCGCGCACCACCAGCGATTCGCCGCCGGCCAAGCCCGACCGCACCTCGACCCAGCCGTCCTTGGTGTTCATGCCGAGGGTGACGGGGACTTCCTTCGCGACGTGACCCTCCGCGATGTAGACGACGTAGCCGTGATCGGTGGCGCGCGTCGCCGTGCGCGGGATGACCGCCGCGTCCCGCTGCGCGCCGACGTCGCAGAACGACGTCGCAGAACGAACCGGGCCTCAGCCAGTAGGTGTGATTGTCCGTGGGGTCGACCTGCGCGGTGACCCCCACCATGTGCGTCGTCAGATCGGCGGCGCCGGCGACGAGGCTGATCTTGGCGGTGAACGCGCGCTGCGTCTCGCGCATGGTGAAGCCGACCGGCATCCCGGCCTTGAGGCGCGGCGCCTCCGAGGGCTCGACCTGGAAGCGCAGGAGCATGGGATCGTTCTTGAGGAGCGTCGCCATCACGTAGCCGGTCTGTACGTACTGGCCCGTCTCGACGGTGCGCGTCTGGATGGTGCCGGCGATGGGGGCGCGCACCGCGGAGTCACGCAGGTTGAGGGCGGCGACCTTGACCGCCTCGTTGGCGACCGCGGTGTCGGCCTTCGCGGTGAGGACCTTCGTGCGGTAGGTCTCGAGCTCCTCGCCGGGGATGAGGCCGGGGTTCGACTCGCTCGCGCCTTCGCGACGCGCCACCTGGGCTTCCAC
>JAYTZB010000579.1:0-5224 GCA_043742085.1 Polyangiaceae bacterium | reverse complement strand
GCATCAAGGCCCAGCTTAGCCCGCTCAGCACGAACACGCGCAAAAGGTGGGACGGATCTGCCCCCTACGGCATCCTATGGAAGCCTTGAAAGTAGTCGTCAGCGGCGGAACCGGATTCATCGGGCGTGCGCTCGTCATGACGCTCTGCGAGCGCGGTGACGACGTGGTCGTCCTCAGCCGGGGCGGTAGTCACCTTGGTTGCGGGGGGCTGGGGCCGCGACCGATGTGCTGTCGTGGCGCGGGCAAGGTCGAGCTGGCCACGTGGACCCCTGAAAAAGCCGGGGACTGGAGCTCGGTGGTCGATGGCGCAGACGCGGTCGTCCACCTCGCCGGTGCCGGCGTCCTCGACGAGAGCTGGACGCCGGAGCGCAAAGAAATCCTCCGTTCGAGCCGCATCCGGTCGACGGAGCTCCTCTCGGAGGCCATGGCTCGCGCCGAGAAGAAGCCGCGCGCCTTCGTGAGCAGCTCGGCGGTCGGCTATTACGGGATCCACGCGGATGAGCGCGTGCTCGCCGAGGAGTCGCCGCCCGGTGACGACTTCCTCGCGCGCCTCGTGGTCGACTGGGAGGCCGCCGCCGCGCCGGCTCGCGAGGCCGGCGTACGCGTGAGCCATCCGCGTATCGGTCTCGTGCTCGGCCGCAGCGGCGGAATGCTCGAGAAGATGCTGCCGGCCTTCAAGGCCTTCGTGGGCGGCCCCGTCGGAACGGGTGCACAATACATGGGCTGGATTCACCTCGTGGACACCGTCCGAGCGCTCGAGCACGCCCTCGACACCGATCTCAGCGGTCCCTTCAACGTCACGGCCCCCGAGCCGGTCACGATGGGCGTCTTCGCGCGGACCCTGGGCGAAGCGATGGGGCGACCCTCGTATCTCCGCGTGCCGCCCTTCGCGGTGAAGCTCGCGCTCGGCTCCCGCTCCGAGGCGGTGCTGAGCGGCCAGCGCGCCGTTCCGAAGCGCCTCGTCGAAAGCGGCTTCGACTTCGTCTTCCCCGACCTCTCCTCGGCGCTCGCAGACATCGTGACCAAGCACTGACGACGCCGTAAGCTCGGCGCGTGAACGCGTCCCTGCGACGACTCGTCGTCGCGCTCCTCGTCCTCGTGACGCTCGTGGCGGTCGGAGCGACCGGCTACTGGGCGCTCGGGCATGGGAAATGGACGTACGACGAGTGCGTCTACATGACCGTCATCACGCTCTCCACGGTGGGCTTCGGCGAGCTCTCGCAGATGCACGACGTCCCGGGGGCGCGTCCGCTGACCATCGCGCTCATCGTGAGCGGCGTCGGCGCGCTCGCGTACGTGCAAGGCAACCTGACCGCCCTGCTCATCGAGGGTGTCATCGGACAAGTGCTGCGGAGGAATCGCATGCGTAAGGCCATCGCGAAGATTGAGCGCCACGTCGTCGTGGCCGGCGCGGGGTCGACCGGCAAGCACGTGATCGAGGAGCTGGTCGCCACCGGTACGCCGTTCGTGGTGATCGATCGCGACCTCGCGCATCTCGAGCGGCTCTCCACCGACCTCATGGGCGGCCGCATGCTCTACGTGCACGGCGACGCCACCGATGATCACACGCTCGTCGACGCCGGCATCGAGCGCGCGATGGGCGTCGTTGCGGCGCTCACGCACGACAAGGACAATCTCTTCGTCACGCTGAGCGCGCGCAGCCTCAACGGCAGCGCACGCATCGTCAGCAAGATCGTCGAGGACCGCGCCGACGCGAAGATGCTCAAGGCCGGCGCCACCTCGGTGGTCAACCCCGCGCAGATCGGCGGACGGCGCATGGCGAGCGAGCTCGTGCGGCCCGAGGTCAACGAGTTCCTCGATCAGATGCTGCGCGACAAGACCAAGAACCTGCGCATCGAGGAGGCGATCGTGCCGGAGACCTCGAGCCTCGTCGGGACGTCGCTGAAGGACAGCCCGATCCGCCGCGAGACCAAGCTCCTCGTCATCGCCGTTCGCGACAAGGATCGATCGTTCGTCTACAACCCCGACCCCGAGCACATCATCGACGGCGGGACGACGCTCATCGTGATGGGCGACGCCGAGTCGGTGCTGAAGCTCCGCAAGATCCTGGACGAGAGCATCCCGTCGATCACCTGATCAGCAGCGTCCGCGCAGGAGCGGTGGCGACGCCGGACGAGGAGCGCGCCACGCCTGCCGTCGCCTCGGGCACGGTCATCTTGCCGGCGAGACCGAAGCGGATCGGAAGCTCGATGATCGCGCCGGCACGATCGACGGACTGCCGCACGATGAGCACGCCCTGGACCTGCGCGGCGCCCTTGGTGGCGGCGGCGAGGGTCACGCCCGGCGGAAGCGGGACCCGCGTGTCGATGTCGAGCGTGCCTTCGAGCGAGTGGCGCACCATGAGGCGCAGCGTGCCCGTCGTGCCGGAAGCAGCGTCGGCCGGCCACACCACGTCGAGCGCGACGGGGCTCTCTTGCAGCGGAGGTGGCCGCGTCCAGAGGCGCAGCACCGGCCGCTCGAACCGCGCGACCAGCCCTGGACCTTCGGTACGCACGGAGACCGCGAGCGCACCGGGGGACAGCGGAACCACCACGAATCCCGACTCGGGAACGTCGATGTCGCGATCGACGGTTCCGTCGCGATTCGCAGCATGGACGTGCGCGCGCGTCGCGCCGTGACCTTCGAGCTGCGACGTGAGCAGCGCGCGGAGCACCGCCACCGTCGCTGCCGTCGACCCATAGCCGCCCGTGACGTCGCGCATGATGGCGATCTTGCCGAAGAGCACGGCGGCGGTCGCGGGCGAGCTGCCGAAGCGCTGCGTGCGCAGCAGCGCGGCGTAGATGGTGGCGCGACGCGCGCGATCGGTCGCGCTCGATCCGCCGAGCGCAGAGCCGTCGATGTCGCCGCTGGGTTGCATCTTCACGAGGCGTCGGAGGCGCTCGGCGAGGTTCACGGCGACGGCCGCGCGATGCGGTCGCTCCGCGAGCGCCATGAGCGCACGTGCGATGCGCTCGGGATCGCTCTCCTCGCCGAGCGCACGCGTCGCGTTCGAGACGTACGCGCCCCAGCACGGCGGTACGTCAGGGCCTTCGGCGGGCTCGACGTCGAGGACGTCGTCCTCGTCGGCATGGAGATAGCTCGCGCCATACGACGCGCGCACCTCCGACCATTCGGGCGGGCACGTCTCGCCGGCGCTCTTCTCGCGCGGCCCGGCCATGAGACCCGTCAGGGCCGGTGCCTTCGTCAGCATCGCCACGCGCATCCGCAGCGCCCACATGCCCGGAGCACTGGCGCCGTGAGCGGTCTCGTCGAGCTTCGCATACGCGTGGAAGCGGCCGAGCGCGCGCGCCGCGGAGTCCTCGGCGATGCCGGCGAGCGCGCGATGGCGCGGCGTGTCCTTCGTGGTCGCCCAGCGCTGGATACGCAGCGCGGCCTCGTAGGCATCGACGAGCGCGTGCGCCGACTTCTGCCCCTCGGGCTCGAGCGACCCGAGCGCCGCCGCCACCGCATCGTCGTACCCGCGCTCGAGCACGAGGCGCGGCGCACCGGCGAGCCGATAGCCGTGATCGAGGACGATGCCGAGCTCGCGCTGGCCGTCGATCCACGCCGACTGCGTGAGCGAGCGCGACTCGCCGGGCGGGGCGATCTCCCAGGAATGACGGAGCACGTCGTCGGGCAATCCCGGTGCGCGCGCGACGAGTACGACGCGACCTTCGCCCGCCGCGACGCCGCGCAGCTTCACACGCAGCGTGCGAGCACCGTGCGCGGGCACGTCGACCGAGTGCGTTCGTGCTTGTTTTTCCGAGGCGTTGAGCCCCGGCTCGAGCGCTGCGGCGCCCTCGGCGGCCGCTTCGATCGTCGCGTGGACGGCGGCGTCGGTGCGGTTGCGGACGAGCACGTTGGTCTCGACGACGTCGCCTTCCACCCAGCGCGCGCCGCCATCGATGCGTAGCGAGAGCGGGAGATCGCTCGCGACGTCGGTGGTCGTCGATGCGGGACCGAGCCCGTCGGGCACGCCGACGAACGCGACGCGCCACGTCGTCTCGCCGCCGCCGAGCGGAACGGAGATGCGCACGCGGCCCTCGGCATCGGTGCGGAGCGGCGGCGACCAGTATGCGTCGCCGTTGCTGATGCCGGCGCTGCCTCGACCGGCGCCGTGACCGATGGATCCCACGCCGCCGAGCCCGATGCCGCTTCCGCTTCCGCCGCCGCCCTCGCCGACCCCGCTGAGGCCCATGCCGCCGGCGCCGAAGCCGAGCGTGCGGCCGGTGAGGTCCTCGAAGAGCTTCTGCCACGCGGCGACCGTGGTCTCCGACACGACCATGTCCCACTTGGCGTCGACGAGCTTGTCCTCCTGCATCGCGCGCGCATAGGGCGAGCCCGAGCGGACCACGCGCTCGAAGGGATCGCGTACGTCATCGCCAGTGCCGACCACGCCGTCGGGCCCGGGCGCGTGCAGCTCGAAGCCGTGGATGGTGCCGAGGAACGGCGCGGGCGCCGGACCGTTGCCGCGCACGTACTGGATGGTGCCGCCCCAGGGATCGAGCAGCTGATCGTCGGTGAGCGAGCCGTCTCGGACGAGCCGCCGGAGGAGCGCGTTCGGATCCTTGAAGACCGGCTCGTCGGGATCGAGCGACTGCGCGGTGCGCACGGCGCGGACCGCTGCGAGCACGGTGAACAGCTTGAGCCGCGTCACGCGCCGCGCCACGACATCGAACGTGACCTGCGGGTCGACGGCGACGAGATCGCCGAGGACCAGCTTCTCGCCGCCGGGCGTCGTGGGCGGCGGCTCGATGGCGTCGGTGACGAGCGTGAGCAGCTCCGGGTTCATGATCCAGCGGCCGTTCTCCTTGCGGCGCGCGTCGATGAGCATCTGCGGATTCTTGGTGGCCTCGAAGACCGCGCCTTCGAGCGAGTGGAGGACCTCGGAGAACGCCTTCTCCAGCTCCTTCGACACGCGCGCGCCGGGATCGTTGGCGGGGCGGATCTGCTCACGTCGCTCGCCGCGACCGAGAAGAGCGCGACGGATCGCGTCCGTGGACGCTTCGCGCTCGAGCACCGCGGGGCAGCGCTCGCTGTCGATTCCGATCTCGCCGCAGAGCCGTGAGCGCGTGTCGAGCGCGGCCACGTTGGCGCTGCCACCGCCGAACGCGTCGACGACGATCGACGACACGACGCCGGGTAGACCATGACCATGACCGTCGGTGAGCCGAGCCTCGAACTCCACGACGCCGCCGGGCGTGGCACGACCGCCTATGCGCGT